>JAHDHB010000077.1 GCA_020631545.1 Saprospiraceae bacterium
GAACCGCCTGAAACAGTGCCGACTACAAACGGATAGCGGGTTTAGCTGCCCAAAAAATAACTAAAATTGGGATTGATTATGGATTAGGGGGAACTCGTTTGAATTTAACTGAGCGATCCCTCCGTTCAATGCTTGGAATAAAAAAAGCTGAACTTATAATAAGCTCAGCTTTTAGTCGTCGTAATCTGATATAGTTACTTGAGAAGTTGCAAATGCTACCGCTTAATGGAGAATAATTTTGGTTCCCAATATTGGGTATCATGCTCTAAGTGTAGTAAATAATAGCCTGGAACTAATTCAGGCAAATGGACTGGAATGGAGTTGTTGCCTTTTAATGGATATATTGTTTTAGTAAACACTATTTGCCCCAGCATGTTTTGTACAAATAACTTGGTCGGACTTTCTTGCTCTAGGTGAATATCGAGCATGAACTGTGTGCTTGTGGGGTTGGGGGATATATTTACACTAGAAAGCGGTCTAGAGTTGTTGGAATAACTAGAAATACTCGTACTAAACGAGGGATTTTTTGATGGTTTAGCTAATATGCTTCCTTCATCTTCAATGGCTATTTCAAAAGAACAGGTTTTTGTGAGTCCTTCATCGTCTGTTACGAGATAGCTAATGGTATGCGATTCTCCATTCGAAATAAAAGAACCGTTTGATGGGCCGCTTATTTGGATAGGGAGGGATGTGCAGGGAATTTCCATGATATAGGGGAAGAAAGTGCTGGAGGAACGAAGACTCCACGTTCCATTTTTTTTACGTAACAAACCATAATTGCGTTGAGAGGTATTTAGTGTTCCACTCCAATTCGTAAAAAGAAGTGGGGCTTGATTGGATAGCTCAAAGGTGCCTTCTACGGCTTCATCATTGATGCCTATCCAAACTTTTGAAAATGGGCTGGCGTTTTTGATAAAGTCATTTTCAAGTGCATTATCAATGACGACTAGGTGGCCTCCATAGGCAGAAACTTGGGCAGTGGCTTGTTGCCAGGTATAGAGACTATGGTTTGAGCTGTAATAGTGAGCCCCATTAAATTCACCTAAATAGCTATGATTGGGGATGTAGGTTTCTACAGGACAAGAATTGTTGCAAGTAGAGACGGAAGGTAGTGGCCAGCTTACAAAAGCTCCTCCGTTCGCTTGTTCCTCCATAATTATATCATCAGGACAAGTAATTTCTATTTCACAACAAGGCTCTACGATAACATCGAAGCTACAAATTGTAGTTATACCACAGTTATCAATATACTCGTAGCTTATCGTTGTTTCTCCTTCCGGAAATATACTACCACTAGGAGGGCCGCTGATTTGAGTCATTTCATGGATATTGGGGGCGCTGCATTGAATTTCCATGACAAATCCGGCCTTAAAACTGCTTTCAAAATCATACCAGACATCATATCCATTTGCTCTAAATACGGCGTAATCTTGATTTAAGTAGTTGTCTGGTTGGAAATCTGCCCAATTGGTATAAGTTACAGGCTCTCCATTGCTCCAAGTAAAAACACCTTCCGTATTCTGGTCGGTCAATCCAATCCAAAACCTAGGAATAACGACATTGTTGGCAAGGAACGTGTTTTCAGCGGCGTCATTTATGGCCACTAGATGCCCTCCATTTGCAATAGCGCTTGTGTTCGCCTGTGTCCAAGTGTAACTGGAGGAATTTGAATGATAATACCTTGAATTATCGAATGTTCCAATATAGGTAAAGCCAGCAATAGCGGTATCTACAGGGCAAGCAGCATTGCTAGGAGAACAAGACTCTTCCACCGTTGGTACTTCCCAAGAAAAGCCATTCCCATCACAAGCAATCACGGTATCGCTAGGACTATTAAGGATTAAAGAACCCGCTATGGATATTTGTTGCGTATGGCTGCTTTCATTACCGCATTCATCCGTAGCTGTCCATGTCCTTGTAATCAAGGTATTTCCTCCGCAGTTAGGTGTTGTATTTTCTGAAAAGGAAACAATTGCTGTAGCACAATTATCTGTAGCCGTAATGCTTGGCGGTAAAGGAATTTCATCCTCACAACTTAAGTTAATATCTAGGGGCGTACTGCTTAGAACAGGCGGCGTAGTATCAATGACGGTGATGATTTGACTTCGGCTAGCCGTGTTTCCACAAGCATCTGTTGCAGTCCAAACGCGTGTTAAATTGTATGCGTTACTACAATTGTCATCGCTTCTTGATTCCGAATAGGAAAGAGTTGGAGCATTATCGCAGTTGTCGTAAGCGGATGGCGTATTGGGAGTAGGGATATTGTCGCATTCAACCGTGATGTTTGGCGGAATACCAGATAAAAAAGGAGGCGTATTGTCATTTACCGTGATGATTTGACTTTGTTCTGCCGTATTTCCAGCATCGTCTGTCGTTGTCCAAATACGGGTGAGTATGAAATTGTTAGCACAATTTCCATTGGTTCTTATTTGATTGTAGAATATAGTAAGTTCTGTATCACAATTATCTGTAGCGGTAGGAGCTTGACTTGGAGGCGGGATATTATCACATTCTACCGTTATAGCTGGAGGGATATTGGCTAGGGTAGGGGGTGTGTCATCGCTTACCGTGAGTATTTGACTCTCTGTCGTCATATTTCCACAGGCGTCAACGGCTGTCCATGTACGAGTTAAGGTGTAATTATTTGAGGAAGAGCCATCTACCCGTACTTCATTAAATGAAATTGTAGGGGCTAAATCACAATTATCAAGAACTAGAGGAGTAAAAGGAAGAGGAATGGAATCGCAAGCTATTTCTTTGTCTCTAGGGATATTTAAAAATGTAGGTGGCGTATTGTCACTGACATAAATGAGTTGATTTTGGGAAGAGGTATTACCACAGTCATCAACGGCTGTCCATGTTCTTGTTAGAATATAATCCTGATTACAAGAACCATCGGTGCGTTTTTCTGAGAAGGTAATACTAGGAACGGAACCACAATTATCTGTAGCCGTTGGAGTTGGAATAGGAGGGATATTATCACATTCTACATTTACATTGGAAGGAATACCACTTAAAATAGGGGCAAAAAAATCACGGACATTGATGGTTCGACTTACTGAAATTGAATTTCCACAAGTGTCTATTGCAGACCAGGTACGAATAAGTGTATAATTCCCTGAGCAACTTCCTAATAGTGTATCTTCCGAAAAGGAAACTGGAATAGGAGATGGCAAATTAGGAAGACAGTAG
Source organism: Saprospiraceae bacterium (assembly GCA_020631545.1). Classification (GTDB taxonomy): domain Bacteria; phylum Bacteroidota; class Bacteroidia; order Chitinophagales; family Saprospiraceae; genus JAHDHB01. The sequence continues at coordinate 3,193 of JAHDHB010000077.1, forward strand.
CTTGTAGCTTCTATATTTGTAGGTGGAGGGGGAATATTTTCACAAGCGGCTATGGTATTGGCTGGAATATTTGATAGGGTAGGGGGTATCGTTGTTGTTTTATCTGATTTTATAGTTGGTGGGTTTTCTATCTTTTCTGTAGTGTGCAAAGCTTTGTAGGTAAAAGATTGTAGAGGATTGGGTGTGCCTAGCGTAATCCCAATCAGGGCTAGTATTACTGTAAGGTGTTTCATAAAAGCAAATTTTCGTAGTGAATAGGAATTTGTTTTCTACAATTAGTATTGTAGATAGGGCAATGAAGAATTTGACTCGGGACTAATAACCTAGGTGAAGTCCGAGGCAAATCTGCATAATTACAAATGGATGAATTGTAAATAAGTGACATGAATTAGCGGTAAAGATTATCCATGTTTTTTTATATAGTAGAAAGAAAATATTTTTTAAGAAATGAGTAGGCTATAAGTCTTGAGATTATCTGACTTTTATTTACTTCATTAGAATGCTTAAAAAAATATTCTCTTAGGTAATGTTGGCGAGTATAAATATTTACAAAAAATAAGAACCACTAGCTAGCTAAAGATTGTAAATGAACTAATTACGGTGGGTGGTAAAGATTGGGTTAGCTAATTTGTTGAAATTTAGGCAAATAAGGCCTAGAAAGCGATGGGAATAAATGAGCAAGAATTATAGGAGATGAGTTTTTGACAGATGGGTGTTTGATGCTTTTCATGACGACTAGGCTTTGAAAATTAATTGTAAAATTTCATAACTGTTGGTTTTGAAATTAAACAATGAAATAATGTTTTATGATTTCAACAATCCCCTTGGATGAATATCCATGTTGTAAGGTGGTATTTCCTTCTCGTTTCATAAAATTAGATAAAAAAAGCATAAAATACAAGTTTTGTGACAAATAAAAGTGTAAATTATTTGTACTGCATAAAGTGCTTTTAAATTAGTCTATATGTATGATGTTTTGTTTTGTTGTGTTTTTTTGGGGGACTATGTTTTAAGTGTAAGGAAAACAGAAAAATAGATTGAATGATGAGTGATATTCTATTTTTAATGTAATTGCTGATGTATGAAATCGTAAAGAAAATTGCGTGAATGATGTGAGCATTTATCGTAATTCTGGTACTTAAAAAAGCAAAAAGGACAACACTCGTTGTCCTTTTTTGGAAAATTGTATTTTCCATTTTCTTTACATTCTTGCTATTATCCAAGGGGGATACCAAGAATTTATACTTTGTCTTACTAGTCCTTCAGAGATTTACTTCCAACTGGAGTAGCCTCCTTTAAGATCATAGACTTCCTTGAACCCCATGGACTGCATCATCTTTAGTGTTTTTCCACTTCGACCTCCAGATGCACAATAAAGATAAACAGGTTTTTCCTTGTCCAAAGCAGCAATTTTTTCTTTAAATCCACCAGCATTGAAGTCTAGGTTGGTAGAACCTTCAATAGCACCAGCGGCTACTTCTTGAGGTGTTCGTACATCGATTAATTGAAGCTGGTCTGCATTGGCTGTAAGGGCGGCCTTAAAATCAGCAGGAGAAATGACTTTAAAGATACCTTCCGTTTGACCATTAGCAGAGGAAGACGTATTATTTGTGGAATTGCATGCTGTAAAAAACATGGTTGCTAAGGCAGCAATAGATAAAAGGGCTGTTCGCATTTTGAAATTGTTGAAGGTGATTAAAATAATGAAATTTAATGTTGAGTAACGGAAGACTTTTAACGAAAAATCCTGAAAGGCTTAGAAAACAGTGAGCTAGAAGAGCCTTCATCCGTTTTTAGACTCTATCATGAGGATGAACATCCCGATCTATGATAGGATTTCCCTTCTTAACATCATCTAAAATTTGGACAAGCTGAGGTACAGAATGTACGCCAGATTCACGCCATTTAATCTCTCCATCTTTAAAAATAATGAGGGTGGGAACACCTTTGATCTTAAAGTGCTGAGCTACCTTAGCGTATTTTTCTACATCAATTTTTACGATTTTTGTGTCTTCTCCCACTTGTCGTTTCAATTCTTTCAATATCATGGACATCGTTTTGCAAGGGTTGCACCATTCTGCATAGAAATCGACTAATACAGGATGTTCACTGTTGATTAGTTCTTTTAAAGTGGCCATTTTTTTGTTGGATTAATTAGGCAAAAAATAGGTTAGCCTAAGGCTTGTTAGAAATTAAAATAGATTGGATGCTCTTAGAAGTTAAGTGCTGCGCAGTATCTTTTGCTACCTTACGCATTCTGACAGAACTCCTAAATCGTATCCCGATAGCTATCGTGGATTACTCCCAATTTTTTAGGGTAGTAAAAACCCCCAACCAATGGAATGGAAGGGGGCTGTATTTTTGAACTTAAGACGAAAAATTATTCTGCTGCATCATCAGCATTCTCGTCGGTATTTTCAGCTTGATCTTTTAGCTGCTCTTTCAATTGAGAGAAAACACCTAATTGGCCAAGAGTTTCACGTTCAATGTTTGCTTGACGTTGCTTGATAACCTTTCTCGTCTGCTCTTTCTTAGCGGTTTTTTGACGCTTTTCAGTTTCGAAAGATTCTTTACGCTGATCGTCTAAGTACCGTCCGTGAGAAACTAAAATTCGTTTATCATCACGGTTAAACTCAATGACTTTGAAGAAAAGTACTTCTTCTACTTCTGCATAAGCACCATTTTCTTTCTTAACGTGCTTAAGCGGAGCGAAGGCTTCCAAACCATAAGGAAGTTGTACAATAGCTCCACGGTCGTCTCTTCGTAGTACCGTTGCTTCGTGGTAAGAACCAACTGGGAATACATTTTCGAAAGTATCCCAAGGATTTTCCTCGATTTGCTTGTGGCCTAGAGAAAGCTTGCGGTTGTTCTTGTCAATTTCTAAGATGACAATGCTAATGTCGTTGCCAATCTTCGTATATTCTGTTGGGTGAGAGAAACGTTTAGTCCAAGAAAGGTCAGAAATATGAACCATTCCTCCGATTCCTTCTTCCAATTCAACGAACACACCATATGGCGTCAAGTTTTTCACTTGGCCTGAGTGTTGGCTACCAATTGGGTATTTAGATTCGATAGAGTTCCATGGATCTTCGCTCAATTGCTTGAGACTTAGAGACATCTTGCGAGTATCTCTGTCGATGGTAACCACTTTCGCTTCGTAGTTTTGGTTAAGTTTGAAGTATTCTCTTGCGTTGATAGGTTGGTTGCTCCAAGAAATCTCGGAAACGTGGATAAGTCCTTCAACTCCAGGTTGAATCTCAAGGAAAGCACCATAATCTTCGATGTTAACGATTTTACCATTAACAACAGACTGTTCTTTGATTTCCTCTGCAAGAATCTCCCATGGATGTGGTTGTAATTGCTTAAGACCAAGAGAAATACGTTTCTTGTTGTCGTCAAAATCAAGCACAACAACGTTGATTTTTTGGTTGAATTCTAACACCTCGCTTGGGTGAGAAATACGACCCCAAGAAATATCGGTGATATAAAGAAGACCGTCTACGCCACCTAAATCCAAGAATGCTCCAAAATCGGTGATGTTTTTGACCAAACCTTCCAATACTTGACCTTTCTCAAGGCTAGCAATGATAGCCTGACGTTGCTCTTCAAGATCACTTTCGATAAGTGCTTTGTGCGATACAACAGCGTTTTTGATAGCTTCGTTGATCTTAACAACTTTGAATTCCATCGTTTTACCAACGTAAGAATCGTAGTCAATGATTGGCTTGATATCAATCTGAGAACCAGGTAGGAATGTTTCCAATCCTCCAGCATCAACGATAAGTCCTCCTTTCGTTTTGCTGACTACTGTTCCAGAAATAACGGTTCCTTTGTCGTAAGAATCTTTAATTGCTTGCCAAGCACGGAGCAATTTCGCCTTTCTTCTTGAAAGTACCAATTGGCCTCGCTTGTCTTCTTGCTCTTCTACATAAACTTCTACATAATCACCAACTTTCAAGTCAGGAATATCGCGAAATTCACTCAAAGAAAGCAAACCGTCAGATTTGTAGTTAATATCTAAAACTACATCTCCGTTGTTAATTACAGATACAAGACCCGATACGATATCGTTTTCTCTTATAGAAGATAAGGTTGCATCGTAAGAAGAAATGTACTCTGCTTGCTCCTCTTCTGTATAGGTCACGGTGTTTCTCGCGCCTAAATCCCAATCGAAATCATCATGGGCAGTTACCGGCTCTGGTGCTTCTGTAAGCTCCTCAACTTCAGTTGGTACTTCCGCTTTTGGAGTTGTTTCTTCAGCTTTGGTTACTTCCTCTGCTACTTCAGAAACTGTTTCTTCAGCTTTGGTTACTGCTTCTACAACTTCTTCTACTTTGGTAACTTCAGGAGTTGTTTCCTCTGCTTTAGGGGAGTCAGTTGTTTCGGGAGTCGTTTCATTCAACGTCTCCTCGTTTTGTTTTTCCAAATTTTCCTCTGACATAAGGGAATATTTTGGTTTAAATGGTTAAAAAATTAAATTAGCGTGCAAATGTACGACTTATTCTTAAGATTTTATAAGAATTATTAAAGAAATGGTAAATGTAGAATAGAGAATGGTTTCTTTGTCGTTCGTACTCTTGGATTTATCCCAAATTCTTCGTTTACTGACCATCACTAGCGCAAACTAGCTATCAGGAATGTCCACCTAGTAAACCAAGCAAATTCTAAGAGAAAACCACGTGGTAACGCCCTGAGGGTGAATATTATGAGATGGCGGATGTGCTGTGTGTCCGCTAGAACAAACGCTACAAATTTATTTTTTTGCTCCAAAGGTTTTCGCCAAAACGGCAACTCCCGATAGCTATCGCGGATAATTCGTCATGCCTAATTTTTAGGGTGTTTCCAAAAAATAATCCTCCATCCTTCATCGTCCATTCTCCATTATACCCTACCTTTACGCACATAAAATATGAAAACATTCTTAATCATACAAACAGCCTTTATTGGGGATGTCATCTTGGCTACGCCCGTCCTAGAGAAATTACGGCGTCATTTTCCTGATGCTGCTATTGATATATTGGTTCGCAAAGGAAATGAAGCCTTGTTGGATGGACATCCGCACCTAAGGAGGGTCTTAATTCGTGATAAGCGCCTGCCTAAATGGAAGCAGTGGTGGACATTGACGAAGCAAATTCGAAAAGAAAAATATGATTATGTAATTAATTTACAACGATTTGCTTTTACTGGATGGCTAACGGCTGTTTCTGGAGCGAATAAGCGTATTGGTTTTGATAAAAATCCTTTTTCCTTCGCTTTTACACACCAGATAAAGCACGAGATAGGAAAGGGCAAGCACGAAGTAGAACGAAATCTCGAACTGCTGGAATGTTTTACGGATAAGGAGTTTGAAATGCCCAAGCTATACCCCAAAGAAGAACATTTTCAGAAGGTAGAATCCTTTAAAAAACAACCTTATATATGCATTGCCCCCACTTCTGTGTGGTATACCAAGCAATTTCCTCCTCAAAAATGGGAAGAATTTATAAAGAAACTCCAGGGGGAGGTTCGAGTATATCTATTAGGCGCACCATCGGATTTTGAGGCTTGTCAAGATATTGCCAGAAAAAGCTATAAGGTAGAAGTTCAAAACCTATCAGGGCAATTATCCCTTTTGGAATCGGCTGCTTTGATGCAAGATGCTAAGATGAATTACGTGAATGATTCCGCGCCCCTGCATTTAGCTTCTGCTATGAATGCCCCTGTTGTTGCTGTTTTTTGTTCCACGCTTCCTCAATTCGGTTTTACACCACTTTCTACAAAACGTAAAATTGTTCAAACACAACAAGAAATGCCTTGTCGTCCTTGCGGTTTACACGGCAAAAAAACTTGTAAACTAGGAACTTTTGCCTGTGCAACTACCATCAATGTAGAGGAATTAAAAATGGTATTGGATTAACCAATCCCCAATCTATTCTGAAAATAGTAAGTATTGAAAAAATAAATTAGGAAGTAAGATCTATGTGAAAAAGGTCGCAAGGCCTCCTTACGTCCCCTATGTGTTCTTCTACGCCAATGTTGTCAAAAAACAACTATGTTTCTATGTGCCTATGTGGCAATAATTTACGCTATGAGGTGTCGTTCTAATTCTGGCCAAAACGGTAACTCCTAATCGCTATCGTGGATAACTCCTAATTCGTCATTCCTAATTCTTAAGAAGCCGCTCCTGCATTTGGAGATTTTATACCATGATAGATAAGTTCGAAAATGCTTTTTCTTCGAGCAGCAATAAATTCCTTCATTTCCTCATCAGAACGTTTCTCTTTGTATTGCAAGAAATTGAAAATCAAATAAGGATAAACAGTGAGTGCTAAGATATTGATGGACAAATCTTCGGAGTTGACTTCTTGCCTTACGATGTTCTCCTTTTTTGCCTTCTCTAGAGGTTTGTCGAATAAAAGAGGGAAATTTATGCCCTCTGCAACAGGCGTATTTAAAAAAGTCTGTGGTGATTCTGTAATTATCGCGTGTATAAAATGAGGTAGATTAGGATTCTCTATGACAAGATCGCTAACAATGTCAATCATGTTTTTGATGATTTTCCAGAGATCTTTCTCACTTACGATTAGCCGTTGCATGTAAGGAACTACATCTCCTAGTGTCTTATTCAAAACAGCTTGATATAGAGCTTCTTTTGTTGAGAAATGGTAGTGTAGCATGGTACGACTAATTCCCGCTTCTTTTGCGATTTCAGTTGTTCTAGCTCCTTTTAAACCACTTCGGTGGAATACTCGTTGTGCAGCGTCAAGAATGATTTCCTTTGTCGTTTGTTGCTTCTGCTCAGTCATGGTGAAAAGTGTGTTTATGCTATTTGTATGTTGTTCAGACTTAGATTGTATATGAATAGTCACAGTTTTTTGTGAATAATTTCGATTGTTGTTGTCGAAAGATAAAAATTAAGATGCAATACGTATTTTTCCTTCATCGACAATAAATTTCTTAAAATTTTCAGAAAAACCCTTTAGTATGCCCTCTACTCGATTTTCGTGGGTATCGGTAATGAAAATTTGACCAAAATCACGTTCCAACAATAAACCCAACAACTGCCTGACGCGTAATTTGTCCAATTTATCAAAAATATCGTCTAATAACAAAAGTGGCGCTATTTTTTTTTGCTGCCTAATAAATTCATACTGTGCAAGTTTCACAGCTAAAACGAAAGATTTTAATTGTCCTTGAGAGGCATAACGTTTCAAAGGGCGTCCATTTATCACAAAAACCAAATCATCTTTATGAATACCGCTAGAAGTTCGTTGCAAAATCCGATCTCGCTGCTTGTTCTTTTCTAATATTTGCTCCATCGTGTTCTCCGCTAAAGGAGAACTATAAGTGCAAGAAACCTCTTCATTTTGCCCTGAGATAATCCCATAATAGAGCTGAAAAAAAGGAATGAACTCCTCAATAAACTGCTTTCTATACTCAAAGATATTGGCAGCAGGCTCCAGAAGTTGGCTATCATAACTAGCAATTAATGCAGTATTATAAGTCCCTGTTTTGGCAAAATGCTTTAGCGTAGCGTTGCGTTGTTCAAGTACCTTAGTATAAATGATCAATTGTCGAAGATAGTCTGGCGCCAATTGCGCCAAGGTATTATCAATAAATCGACGTCGGACTTCGCTGCCGTCTGTAGCTAACCGAGTATCATCGGGAGCAATCATCACCACAGGGATAAGGCCAATATGCTCAGAGAGTTTTTTGTAAGCAACATCATTGCATTCAAAAATCTTTTTACGCCTTACCTTGACCTTGGCCACCACTTTTTCTGTACGTCCATTTCTAGAAAAAAGGCCTTCCGCTCTAAAAAACGGAGCTTGATGCAAAGCAACAACCGTGTCTGGAACGCCAAAATAGCTTTTGCACATACATAAATAATAGACTGCATCCAGTAAATTCGTTTTTCCTACACCATTCTTTCCCACAAAACAATTCAATTTCTCCGAAAATTCAAGCTTCCCACTTTCGTAATTTCTAAAATTCGTAATTTTTAATTGTTGTAAATGCAAAGTAGTTTTATTAGGCGTCAGCAAAACAATGGTGCAAAGATAGCGCTTGTAAACGGAGAATGAAGGAAGATAGAACCTAAAAATTAAGGTTTTTTCTTCTTGTATAAAAAGAGAGGATACTTTGTTGGCAATATCTTCTTTAATGAATGCGAAAAAAACTCCATTCTCCATTCTCCATTCTCTATTAAAACACTATCTTTAAACGGAGAATTTAAATTCTTTAGCGAATATTCGCCTTTTTATTTGGACATGATTAATTCGATAGCAATGGCAAAAGCAGTAAAATCAAAGCCGAAATTTTCAAAGAAGACGTATACCCAGTGGTTAGACTTAATGCTTCGTATTCGTGAGTTTGAATTGCGGTGTAGCATACTTTATGGACAGCAAAAAATTAGAGGGTTCTTGCACTTATGTATAGGGCAAGAAGCTATTTCCGCAGGCATGGCCTCCGTTTTACGGAAAGAAGATATTGTTATTACGGCTTATCGTGATCATGGAAATGCCATTAGTAAAGGAATTTCTACCAAGGAATGTATGGCCGAACTTTTTGGTAAAGCGACAGGTTGTACCAAAGGAAAAGGGGGGTCTATGCACTTCTTTTCCAAAGAGTTAGGGTTTTATGGTGGGCATGGTATCGTAGGTGCTCAAATTGGTTTAGGAGCGGGGATCGCTTTTGCTGAAAAATATAAAGGTACGGACAATGTCTGTGTTTGTATGTTTGGTGACGGTGCTGCTCGTCAAGGTATCTTACATGAAACCTATAATATGGCGATGACATGGAAATTGCCGGTAATTTTCATTTGTGAAAATAACTATTATGCCATGGGAACATCCGTGGAGCGTACGAGTAATGTCCTTGATATTCATAAACTTGGACTAGGCTATGAAATGCCAAATGAAGCAGTAAATGCGATGAAATGTGAGGATGTACACAATTCGCTCAAGAAAGCAGTAGCTCACTGTCGAGCAGGAAAAGGGCCTTACTTTTTAGAGTTTAAAACTTACCGATATCAAGGACACTCGATTTCTGATCCTCAAAAATATCGTACTCGAGAAGAATTAGACGCTTATCGTAAAAAAGATCCTATCGCAGATGTCAAATTAACCATGTTGGAAAATGACATGATTACCGAAGAGGAAATCAAAGCGATGACTAAAGCGGCTAAACAAGAAATCAAAGAAGCTATTCAATTTGCAGAAGATTCTCCTTATCCTTCTGCCGATGAATTATACACTGATAATTACTTGCAAGAAGATTATCCGTTTCTTACTTAATGCATATTTACTTGAAATGTAAGCAATAATTGCTTCTGATCGTGAAAGAAAAGAAGCAATAAAGTGCTGAATATTTTTATTGATTTTAGACTCGCAAAATTATTTTCTTGCTTTTAGTGGGGGATTAGTATTTTTATTAAAAAATAATCTTTAGTTTTGCGAAAATTTCTACAGAATGGCAAAGCAAAAATACAGGAACAACAAAGGTTCTAAAAATAAGAATCAAGACGAAGAGTTGTTAGTTGACATCGTTGACGCGCAAGAACAAGCGCTCGACTTTTTTGAGAGACACCAGAAGTACATCCTAGGAGGCTTATTAGCTTTTGTAGTGGTTGTAGGTGGCTGGTTTGCTTACTCTAATCTTTACAAGGCTCCTTTAGAAAAGGAAGCTACCGAACAATTGTACAAAGCGGAGTACATGTTTCGCTTGGATTCCTTGGATCTAGCTTTAAACGATCCTGGTGATGGTTATCCTGGGTTTCTAAAAATCATTTCTGATTACGGAGGTACCAAAGCGGCTAATCTAGCTCAATATTATGCTGGCGCAATTTATTTGCACAAAGGTGAATACCAAAAAGCTATTGATTACCTAAATGATTTTAGCAGCGATGGAAAAATCACGCCTGCTACTTCCAATGGCATGATCGGTGATGCTTATGCTGAATTAGGCAAATTTTCGGATGCCTTGAGCTATTACAAGAAGGCTTCGAATAGTGCCAACGATGAGTTCTCCAAGCCCTACTTTCTTTTCAAAACGGGATTACTCCTTAAAAAAGAAGGAAAAGGAAGCGAAGCTCAAGAATATTTCGAGCAAATCAAGAAAGATTACCCATACTCTATCCAAGGTGCTGAAATCGACAAGTACATCTCTAAAGGATAAAAGTGTGCTAGTAATATAGTATTGCGCTGCAATTTTACGCCAATTTTGAATATTAATTGTCCTTGACAATCAAAGAATAGCGTGCGTTATAACCCGAAGGTAAGATGATTTCGTCTTACCTTTTTTAGTTTGACTATCAAGGGGAACGATGGGAGAGGAGCGAGGTCTCATGTCCCACTCTGTTCGTCCCTCTATCATTGAAATTTATAGAAACATGGCTTCTGCATTAAAAAATCTTTCAGCTTACAATGAAGAAAATGTTCCTTCTGCTGAATATATGAAATTTGCTATAGTCGTAGCAGATTGGAACAAAGAAATTACCCATGCTTTATATGAAGCTTGCGTCGAAACACTAACTAAGCATGGTGCTAGAGAGGAAAATATCTACACGGCTCAAGTACCTGGAGCTTTCGAATTGCCGCTAGGAGCAAGGTTGATCTATGGCGCAAAATTACCTGATGCCGTGATTTGCTTAGGTTGTGTCGTCAAGGGAGAAACAACGCATAACGAATACATTAATGATTCCGTAGCGACAGGTTTGACGAATTTAAGCTTGACCATAGGTAAACCTTTCATTTTTGGTCTACTTACGCCGAATGATTACCAACAAGCGCTAGACAGAGCAGGAGGAAAGCACGGAAATAAAGGCGTAGAAGGCGCCATCACTGCTATTCGTATGGTTGCTCTAGACCAAAAAATCGGCGCATCAAAAGCAAAAATTGGATTTTAACCTTCGACTAGATCGTACATCATATTTTTTTCATGAAAGTAAACGTTATAAATACTGGATTCTTCAAGCTCGATGGAGGAGCAATGTTTGGGGTTGTTCCCAAGAAGTTATGGAAAAAACTCAATCCTCCTGACGAGAATAACATGTGTACTTGGGCTATGCGTTGTTTGCTCGTAGAAGATGGCGCACGTAAGATCTTAATTGACACAGGTTTTGGGTACAAGCAGAATGCAAAATTCCGTTCTCATTTTGAGCCACACGGTAAAGACAGCCTTGAACAATCCATTGAAGAACAAGGATTAGCATTAGAAGAAATTACAGATGTTTTTCTCACCCATTTTCATTTCGATCATGTAGGAGGAGCCGTAAGTCGTAATAAAAAAGACCAATTAGTTCCTACCTTTCCCAATGCGACTTATTGGACCAATGAAGCGCATTACGATTGGGCTTACAGTCCGAATCCTAGGGAGAAAGCTTCTTTTTTGAAAGAAAACTTCGTTCCTTTAAAGGAAGCAGGGCAACTAAAACATATTGATATAGAAGATGGTGTAGAATTTATTCCAAATTTCAACGTCAGTTTTGTATCAGGACATACAGAATCCATGATGTTGCCTTATTTGAAGGTAAATGGAAAGACGATTGTCTATTGTGCCGATCTCATACCTTCAAGTCATCACGTTAGCCTTCCTTACGTCATGGCCTACGATGTACAGCCGCTTAAAACACTCGTAGAAAAAGAACGACTTTTAAGTGAAGCGCTAGAACATAACTATATTCTCTTTTTTGAACACGATCCCATCTCCGAGTGTGTGACGGTAAAACGCAACGAGCGAGGAAGAATCGTAGTCGATAAGGTAATGACCTTAGCCGAAGCGCTTGCTTAAAAGAAGAAAAAGATCGGTGAAACTTGCAGAAAGCTAAAGTGTATAGCAAGTTTGAGAGGTCTTGATTCAGAAGTCTGTAGAGATTTCGATTAAGAGGAGTTTATGATAATTTTATGGTGATTGAAGTTGCAGTTTTGCGTTGGCACAAACTAATTCTCGAGCCATTATTCTCCTTCTCCATTCAAAAAAAATCCCCTATTTTTATGCAGCAAAACAAGTAAAATGAAGAAAGAACCTGTGATTTTGATAACCAATGATGACGGCATTATGGCGCCAGGCTTAGCGGTTTTGGTCGAAATAATGAAAGATTTCGGTAAAGTGATTGTGGTCGCACCAGATTCTCCTCAATCTGCTCAAGGACATGCCCTAACGATTTCTGCCCCATTGCGTTTGAATAAAGTAGAACGTTTTGAAGGTATAGAATCCTATGAATGTTCAGGTACGCCTGTCGATTGTGTAAAGATTGCCAAGTCCGTTATCTTGAAAGGTCGCAAGGCGGATCTTTGTGTGTCCGGCATCAACCATGGTTCGAATGCGGCACTCAATGTCATTTATTCGGGAACCGTTTCTGCTGCGATGGAAGCTTCCTTAGAAGAGATTAATTCCATCGGATTTTCCTTATGTGATTTTTCGATGCAAGCCGATTTTGAGCCTTTCCGTCCCTACATCCGCGAAATAGTAACGCATGTTTTGGATAAGGGAATGGGAAATACCCGCTTATTGAATGTCAATTTCCCCAGAATACCGAGCGAAGACATCAAAGGCCTACGCATTTGTCGCCAAGCCAATGCAAAGTGGGTAGAAGAATTTGTAGAAGGAAAAGACCCACACGGAGGAACTTATTATTGGTTATCAGGAGAGTTTGTGAATTTTGACAAAGGCACGGACACCGATATTTGGGCATTGGATAATGGCTACATTTCGATTGTTCCTGTACACCATGATTTAACCAATTATCAAGCCATGGACTCCTTGCAAGATTTAGTAATCACGGAAGTAGAGCTTTAATTTTTTCGTTTGCGCTAAACCCAATCCTTATGTTTAAAAAAGATTCCGTACTTTTTGGTATAGCCTTAGGCATTTTTGTCCCCATCGTTTCCTATGCTTTACTACTTTATTTAGATGAAGCCATTGAAGCAGCAGAAATACAGACTAGAGGCGGTGTTTTTCAAGGGTTCGACAATCTATACGCGCCCCTAGCCATCGTGGCAAACCTTATCCCTTTTCACTATTTCAATCGAAAAAGGATGGACAATGCTATGCGTGGCGTTATTTTCCCTACGATACTACTCGTTATCGCTTGGGGATTCTACTTCGAAAAGCTAAAGTTTTAGTTGTTTTCTTCGCTGTCGCTTGAAAAGACATGTTGACAAAGGACAAGGGGCAAAGGACAAGGGACAAAGGACAAAGGACAAAGGACAAAGGACAAAGGACAAAGGACAAAGGA
>JAHDHB010000671.1 GCA_020631545.1 Saprospiraceae bacterium
ATGACGGATGCCAAAACACTTCACTTGCACGAGGTGACTTATAACGGTTCTTCTATTATGTTGAAGTTTTTCAATGCTGATCCTAAGGAATTTGGATTGGTTTTTAAACGCTACGATAGAAATGCAGAGTTCAAGGCGAAAAAAACCATTGCTATGGACAAAAAAAGAGACGCTTTACTTTACTTAGCGCCTAGTAATGACCCCGCTGCCTATAATGGTGTTAACCTTTTTGCCATTGACAATAAGGGCTTTGTGAACTATATGCCGCATAAAAACAAGAAGCCGGGCTATTCTATCACCTTCCTCCCAGAAGAATCTTCTCAGAAAAAATGGACGATCAAATCGAAGGAAGATGATACCGATATTCAGATGGCGAGCTATCTTACAGCTAGTGAAAATATTCTCGTTAGCTCAGTCATTAAAAGCCCTTCCGCTTTCAGTAAAGACCTCCAATCTTATGTTCAAGGAGTAGACATCAATACAGGGAAAAAGCTGTTCGAAAAGCGCTTGGAAGATTCGAAGTACAACTTGGAATTGATGAGCGGAGAAATCGATGATGAAACTGGCGAAACGATTTTGCTTGGCCAGTATTACAATAAAGGAGATAAGGTTGGAAAAGCTAAAAGTCTTGGCCTTTTTGCCCACAAAATCGATAGCGACGGCAAATTCGTAGCAAAAAGCTATTCTTCTTGGGAAAAACACATCGCCAAATTCTTAGATGTCAATGAAAAGGGGCGTATTAAAGACGTTGGTTTTATCTACTTCCATGATATTGTACAAGCCAAAGATGGAAATATTTTTGCTATCGGAGAGTCATACAAAAAAGTAGCTAGTGGAATAGGCATAGCCGCTAAAATGTTGGGAGGAGAAGGAAGTGTTATTGATATTTCTATTCGTGACATGTTCATTTTTAAGTTTTCTCCTGATTTCGAACTCGCTGGTGTGGAGGTTTTTGCAAAGTCTAAATCTACCTTTGGGCTGCCACAAGGTGCTGGAGTAGCTAGCGCGCAGCTTTTGGCTAGATACTTAGATTATTTTGGCGCCTTTGATTATTCGTTCACCCAGTCTCGAAATGATAACTCGACTTTCACCGTTGGTTATATTGATTATGAGCGAAAGAAGGGGGAGAAAAATATGCTACGTTTTACAGCATTGACTTACAAAGATGGTGAGTTTGTGAAGGATAAAATCGATATGCAAACTAAAAACACTAGGATGTGGATCCAGCCGGCAAAACCGGGCAATGTCTTGCTTTACGAGTACAGCCGTAAACTAAAAACGCTTGATATGCGTATGGAACAGATTAATTTCTAGTGGTTCAACTCAGAAATAATGAATAGTTTAGGCGAGGCTTATTTTTTGTCAGACGAGGCAAAAATTGTCGCCCCTAGCCATAGCTAAGGAAGACAATTTTAACGCTGTATGAGAAGAAATAAGACCGAATAAACTGTCCAGTATTTCTGAGTTGAACCACTAGTACCTGACTTGAGTAGCCAGTAGAAAGTAGAGAGATTCGCTCGGCGAACTTAGATTTTTCGAAGAAAAATCAGTCTTGCTACAAATTCTCTGCACGAAAAATGTAGCATTTTATACCCCATAACTTATTTTAATAAGAAAAAGGCTTCTGCTTAGGTGATTCATCTGAGTAGAAGCTTTTTTCTTAGGTGATTAGCCGTTGCATTCGGCCATAATTCCTTTACTATTCAAACACACCATCCACCAGCAATCTATCCATTCTACAATTGAATCCATCCCTTTCATGAGATTTCGGGAATGGCGTATCAGGTACAGGATGGCCTAAGAAATTGCAAAGCGGTTCCCAGCCCTGTTTCACATCAAATAGGAGTAAGTTTTCTGGTGGGACAAAGCTTTTCACTTCCTCCAAATGTTGTTGAAACATTCGAATGGCGAAGTCCTTGTCTTCGAATTTAGATTGGAATTGGCCGTCCCAGATGAGTTTATCATTGTTCATGAAGACAGGAGCTACCTTGCGCATATCTTTCGAACGAATTAGGTTATAAACTAGACGCAATACGTCCTTTATACTCTTGGGTTTTCCTCGGTAGATGGTTTGGGAAACACTTTCGTACCATTTTTCAGGATCTCTTAGGGAATGGATTACCTTTGCATCAGGATACTCCTCTAGTAATTCTTTATAAAATAAGCAAGTAGGATAATCCACGGTATATGAAAACCCTTCAAAAAGTGCGGGCCAATTAGTGGGTTTTCCTTTTTGGGCATCTTTTAAATACTTAACTCGTTCTGGGATTTTTAGCAGCTCTACCATATGAAAACTCTTTCCTCCGCCTAATTGCTCAAGGGCTAATTTTAAAGACATGGTTCCTGTCCTTCCCAAGCCTGTACCGATAACATTAATGGCCATAATATGCTATTTTTGATGTAGAATTCACTTTAAAATAACTCTTTTCCTTCAAAGATATTTTATGGAATACCAATTATATCGCTTTATGAGTGCGGATATTGTGACGGGGCACGTGCGTATTCGAGTTTTCGAGAGCATCCCGTTGACTTTTTTATTAGGCGATAATTATCGGGAGCAGGCGGGGGAGGTAAAACCTTAAGAAAGAGCTACTGAT
>JAHDHB010000078.1:0-3933 GCA_020631545.1 Saprospiraceae bacterium
CCAGACGGGTCACAAAGGACAAAGGAGAGTAAGAAAGCCAAGGGGGTTAATCCTTGTATATAGAGGTTTGAGTTGACTTCGAAAATCTCGAATTAGTGAAAAAATAAGATGTACGATGTATGAAAATCATTTCGTAAATTATTATTTGCTCGCAAATAATAAACATCGTACTTCTTAAATCGTACATGGTACTTTGAAGACCAACTATTTATGGGGAGGTGAAACAAAGTAATAAAAACGGCGTAACCGTAAATACATAATTCAATTGCATGATAATCAAGTATGAAACGGAGCAAGTGCAAGTTTTGCAGAGTGCTTTGTATCAAACCAATTGTACTATCGTCATGACGGATGACTTAGTACTTATCGTAGATCCTACTTGGCTGCCCCTAGAGGTAGCGACGATAAAAGCCTTTGTGGATCGCATCAAAGAAGACCGTCCTGTTTACCTAGTGTTTACCCATTCGGATTTTGATCACATTATTGGTTATAAGGCTTTTATGGGGACGGCAACGACCATCGCTAGCCAAGCATTTGTGGATAATCCAGAGAAGGAAACACAAGTCAATGACTTGAGGAGTTTTTGCGATACATATTATATTTCGCCCTTGTATGTAGGTGGCTATCCAGATATTGATATTGTAATCAAAGAAGAAGGGGAGACGCTGGAAATAGGAGAAACCTCCTTGACTTTTTACTTCGCCCCAGGGCATACTGCGGATAGTATGATGCTAGTCGTTGAGCCTCTTGGCGTTTTGATCGTTGGAGATTACCTCTCTGATGTTGAGTTTCCTTTCATCTACCATAGTAGCCGAGCTTATGAGCGAACCTTGGGGATGATGAGACAACTTTTAGATGTCCATACCATTCGATTGATGATTCCAGGGCACGGAACTTATGAAGAGGATGTAGCCTCTATACATCATAGGATTCGAGAGAGTGAGGAATATATTACAAAATTGCGTACTTCCTTACTAGGTGAAGCTTTTTTTAATTTAGAAGCTTACTTAATTCCTTATTTACATAGAGAATCACTTAGGGCTGAGCATGAAAAGAATGTTGAACTTTTGAAAAGAGAGCTTTCCATTTAAAAAAGAAAATAGAACAAGGATGCCGCTATTTGGAATGAAAAAACTTGTTATTTTAGATGCTTGGAAAGCGTGGAGGGTGAGGAAGTTCCCGTATTTAAAACAGCTACAGAATTAAACCATTTGCAGCGTATTAGGGAACAACGGCTTTGGCCAATGGTTTATTAAATTTGTCAACGACAAATCGCTTTTTTACCGTCGGCTAAAGCCAACGTTCCAGAGTACCTAGAAATGTTTTAAGTTGACAATGTTCATTTATGTATATTTTGTAGCGAATTAATTATGCATTGAAACGAATAAGGTACTGACGGATAGGTAGAAAAATCTCCTTGCGAATAAGTCTTTTCCATCAACAGCATCAAAAAACAAATAACACTATGAATAACAATGTATTATTACTACACGGAGCTTTAGGTTCTAAGCAAGAATTGGCTAAACTAAAGAGTCATCTATCCAAAGATTTCAAGGTCTATGACTTAAATTTTGAGGGGCATGGAGGTACCTCTTCTAGTAGAGCGTTTAGTATGGATATATTTGCAGAAAATGTACGTGATTTTTTGGAGGAAAATCAGCTTACCGAAATCGCTATTTTTGGTTTTAGTATGGGCGGTTATGTGGCGTTGACTTTAGCGAAAAAGTATCCTAATCTTGTTCGAAAAGTCTTTACACTAGGGACAAAATTCGCTTGGACGGAAGAATTTGCTGCTAAGGAGGTGAAAATGTTGGTGCCGAGTAAAATTGAAGAAAAAGTACCTGCCTTTGCAGAGAAATTGCGGGAGCTACATGCACCAGAAGACTGGAAATCGATTATGTTGAAAACAGCCGATATGTTGAAAAATCTAGCTGCTGGGAAAAAGCTTAGTACTAATGATTTTCAGCAAATTAAACAAGAGGTGGTGATTGCAAGAGGAAGTTTGGATCATATGGTTTCTCAAGAAGAATCCAAGGAAGTGGCACAAGCTTTACCCAATGGCCATTTGAAAAGTATTGAAGGTTTCAAGCATTTAATTGGCCAAGTAGATGCTGAAAAACTAGCAAGCTATGTGCATGATTTTTTTCGTCCCTAATGTCGCAGCTTCTAAGTAATAGATATTCGCCTCTAATTGACAACTCAAAAAATATTCTTCTTCAAGATAAGAACTAGAATTTGTGATTGGTAGAAAAAAATGCAATTTTTAAAGCGTGCTCAATCCAATCTATTGTAATTAAATTTAACCTGTTTTTTATTAATAAATATCCTTTTAGTGTGATGAATTAAGATAGAGGATAATGAATTCAAATCGAAGGAGGTTGAAAATTGAGTTAGTTGGTAGAGGGAGAAATGTCACTAATAGCCCCAATTTGTAATTTGAACGGTAAAACATGGAAAAACTCTAATGGTTAGTTTTTTTTGCAATATGGGCGGTTGCTTGTGTTTTGTTGTTGATAGTTAGTTGGTTAAAAATAATTCGTATCGCTTCTATTTTCATTTAGAGGATTTTAAATTCAATGTGAGTCAAAAAATGTGACATTTGATTTGGAAAATATTTAGAGATTTTAGTATCTTGGGACGTCAAAACTAAACACAGACATTGAATGAAGAATCTTATTGAAATTTCAAAGATCGTTACTAAGAAGAAGGTAAAGAAGATTGAGATATTCGACGACCATTCCCTAAAACATAAAAACAGTAAGTTTAATGAATTTTATGAAGCCTTGATGGCTAATAAATTCAAGAACGACCGAGATGCAGCTTCCTTTTTATATGGTTGTACGCCTACAGACGATAAATATCGTCAGTTGAAGTCTCGTTTTAGGAAACGCTTGCTCAATACGCTCTTTTTCCTAGATGTAAACTTACCATCGACTTCAAACTATGATCGAGCCTATTACTCTTGCAATAAGGATTGGACTTTAGTTAAGATTTTGATTTCAAACGGGGCAACGAATACCGCCTCTACACTAGCACGTCAAATCTTAACGATAGCCCTCAAGTTTAAATTTGCTGATGTAATCGTTAATTGTGCTCGAATTCTAAGAAGGCATTGCGCTAAAATCGGTGATGAAAAAAATTACGAAGTTTACGATCAGCATAGTAAGCAATACCAGAATGTACTAGATGCAGAGATTCGTTCTGAAGAGCTGTATCAGCGGGTAATTATGAACTATCATAAACCGCCTTCTAAGAACTTCAATTTGCGTGAAAAAATTGATATTTATTGTGACGCTTTAGTAGGTCTTTCCGAGATTTATGATTCACCTATTGTTATCTATAACATGTACTTAGTCTGGGCATTCCGTTATGAAATGCTTCAAGATTATGACAATGCTTTAGCGGTTTGCAGCAAAGCAGAAAAATATATTGAAGAGAATCCTCGATACTATCAGGATGACAAATTGGCCACCTTCCAGTTGAAGAAAATGTCGGCCTATCTTCACCTTCAGGATTATAGAAATGGTAAAAATAATGCGGAAAAATGTCTACAGTCTTTCCCCGAAGGTAGCCCTACTTGGTTTGAATTTATGGAGTTTTACTTACTCCTTGCTATGCACACCGAGAACTATATCAATGCATTAGCCATTTATAACCGAGCTATCAACAACTCGAAATTTAAGAAAATAACGGGAATTCAGCGTGAAAAGTGGAAAATCTATGATTACTACTTGAACTATATCATTGAGAGCCAGTCTGAACACAATCCTGTTTTCCGTGCACAGCGTAGGAAGAACTTTAGGTTATCTCGTTTTTTGAACGATCCTATTCTTTACCCTAAAGATCAGCGTGTTTTTACGGTTTTGCTTGTGATTGCTCAAATTCTATTCTTGCTAGAGAAGAAGAGTTTTAATGCTGTGGCAGAACGAATTG
>JAHDHB010000078.1:3943-9305 GCA_020631545.1 Saprospiraceae bacterium
GACAGTTGAAAAAGGAAGAATTCTTCCGGGCCATTCAGTTCATTCGGTTGTTACAACAGCTTTTCAAAGCAGATTTTATTCCTGAGAATTTAACTAATGCGGAAAAATACTATGATAGGTTAGTTAGTACGCCTTTCAAATACCGCTCCTTGATAACAGAATTAGAGGTTATTCCTTATGAAAAACTTTGGAACCTCATTCTAAATCGATTAAAAAAGAATTAAGGCTAATAAAAAGAATAAAATTCTTTTGACTTGATAGTCAGTTTGTTAGCTTGAGGAGTTGAGGCTTCGATTCCTTAACATTTCGGTTCGCTAAGACTATTTTTCTTTCGTCTTTATTATAATGGTAAAAGCCCAGTTTCGCCTCCTACGGTAAAACTGGGTTTATTTTTTGTTTGCTCTCGTCTAATGTGAAAAAGTTCTCTATGCTCTTGAGTAAAGGAAATAGATGAATGTTTTAATTCTTTCATTTTTACCGCTATCTTTGTCCTCATGGACTCGGAAAATAAAATCATTATTGCCATTGATGGATATGCTTCTACGGGCAAAAGTACTCTTGCCAAGGCTTTAGCGAAAGAACTAGGCTATGCTTATATAGATACTGGGGCAATGTATAGAGCTACTACCTTGTTCTTTTTAAGACACAAAATAAAGCTTGAAAACGATAGAGCTATTCAAAAAGCTTTGCACGCTATTAACATTCGTTTTCTCCCTGCATCTGAAGGAAATCGCCTTATACTCAATGGTGAAGATGTCGAAGATGAAATTAGAAAAATGTATGTCTCTGAGATGGTTAGTGAGGTAGCGGCTATTTCGGCTGTTCGTAGAACTATGGTGGCTCAACAACGTGAAATGGGGGGCGAAAAAGGCGTGGTTATGGATGGAAGAGACATTGGAACGGTTGTTTTTAGAGATGCAGAGCTTAAGATTTTTCTTACAGCCAATAGTGAAGTGCGGACAAAAAGGCGCTTAGAAGAGTTGGTGGCCAAGGGACTAGAGGTAAAAGAGGATGAGGTCGGTGCAAACCTTACTCATCGGGACCACATTGATTCTACCCGAGCAGATAGCCCCTTGAAAAAAGCAAAGGACGCCATCGAAATTGATAATTCCTATATCTCCCAAGAAGAACAACTGCTGCTTGCTTTAAACTATGCGAAGACGAAAATCTTGGATTTTAGTAGAGGATAAGAGTAGTGAACTACCTAGTAGGCTGTCCAAAACGTATACAATTTTTTCAAGGGCTAAATGAACTACAAACCGTTTGGTCGGTATACCTCAAATAGGATTGAATAAGAAAAAGATCATACAGGCACTTAATTTTCTTGTAGGCATCGTCCTGATTACGGTTCTTGTTACCAAATTAGATAAGGAGAATCTTTGGGCAGCTCTTCTAGGGATGAACTATTTACACTTTGCGCTTGCCTTAATGCTTATGTTTGCGGTGCAAGTAGTTCAAGCTTTACGGCTTTACATCCTAGTAGAAGGTTATGAGGTGCAGCTTAAGCAAATCATTTGGCTCTATCTTGTTAGTCTCTTTTTCAATAACTTCCTTCCAGGAGGAATTGGAGGCGATTCTTTAAAAGTATATTATCTTCATAAAGCAGAAAAAAAATTAGGTAAAGCGGTTACACTTACTTTAGTGGATCGTTTGGTAGGTCTTTTTTCCCTGACCTTTTTTATAAGCTTATTCTTTGTTGTAGAATGGCAGCATATGGAAAGCTTAAATGCTTTGATTATTAAGTTATTAAAGGAGTATGGTCTTCCCCTTCTTGGGCTGATTTTACTTGGAGGCATACTGCTTTTCCTAGGTAAAAATTGGCTTAAGCGCTTCGTTGAAAAACTGTCTAAGTTTTTCTATGACAGCAAAATGGCCTTAATCGGAATTCGTCGCATACTTTTTTGGAAAATCACCCTATTAGCCTTGCTTGCCCATCTTTTAAGAGGCTTAGCATTCCTGCTCATCCTTTCGGGCTTAGGTGATGAAGGCCTATCGTTTATCGAAATGATGTTTATTATCGCTGTAGCGGCCTGGGCGGTTATTCTACCGATTAGCGTAGGAGGATTAGGTGTGCGAGAAGGCATTTTTAGCTCTTTGGCTTTCAAATTTGGGGTGCCCTTACCTACAGCTATTGCGCTTTCCATTCTTACCCGTTTTTTGCTCTGGATCATGGCCTTGATAGGGGGCGTTTATTTCTTTTTGTACAAGGAAGAACTTTTGCCACCTGAAAATAAGTAGAGAGTGAGTGTGTGTTAGGATTATAGCTCTTAAAAAGGTCGAAGACCTACTCCTATATGCTCTTAAATACCTTATATGGTTTAAAAATCGCCAAAATCACTGAATTAAAAACGTAGAAGATTATGCCCAAAGGCGGGTTAATGGATTAAAACAAAGTAGGTTCTTTACCTTTAGTGGTAGGTTTTTCCTTTTTTACCGGTCGTAATTCAAGGATATTACCCATTTGATAACAAGTGCGGCAGCGTGCTTCGTAAGTTTCTTTTTCTCCTAGAAGAACTTTGCTACTTTCTACTGTTTTTCGATAAGAATGAGTGGCTAAATTCCCGCAATGCTGGCAAATGGCGTGTACTTTAGTGATATATTCAGCTACAGAAAGCAAGTGTGGCATTGGCCCGAATGGCTGCCCTTTATAATCCATATCCAAGCCCGCTAGAATGACCCGAATTCCTTTCAAGGCTAGTTTTTCACAAACATTAGGAAGTTCTAAATCAAAAAACTGAGCTTCATCAATCCCCACAACTTCTACCTCATCGATGTGATCAAGGATTTGTTTGGCATGGGTGAGCGGAATAGATTCAATTTGATTGGCATTATGCGAAACAATGTTCTCTTCACTATACCGTACATCTACTTGGGGTTTGAAGATCTTGACTTCTTGGTTGGCTATTCGTGCTCGACGAAGCCGCCTTATCAGTTCTTCTGTTTTACCTGAAAACATGGAACCACAAATAACTTCGATCCAGCCGCTTCGTTGCGATTTAAAATGAGGCTCTAAAAACATAGTAACGCTATGGATATTAAAGAGTTGTTTAAGTTTGCTTTCTCAGAATTCGGGTCAGAATAGACGCTAGGATTCTAGAAAAAACAAGGCCAAACAAGCTCTAGTTGATTACAAAAAAAATCATCCCATGAACAGTACCACTAGGTTAAAAGAGGTATTTAGGATTTCCAGTTGTAGCAATGGAAATCGGTTTTCATGGAACCCGCTTCTCCAAAATCAATTGAGCGAAGAAGCACAATAATAAGTTTAAGTAAATTCGCGTTAATAGTTTCGTGGTTCGGGGCCTAAATTATCGATTACTTAGGAGTAGAACCACTAGAGCAAAATTAAAACAGGCATTAAGTTTTCAAGGTAATTCCTCAATAATTTCCCAAGTCGATTGATAATAAGTATTTTTACGCCTGTTTTTGCACAAGATATAATTTTAAACAACCACTAGGAAATAAGTTGGCATTTTTGATAGAAGATTTTGTTCGCCTATACTATTTTAGAACGATGATTCTTTTGTGTTTATAGGGCTTCCAGCGTTTTTCAGCGCTAAAAACAATAAATCTTCTAAAAATGCACGATTCTTTATAAAGTGGAACTTGGATTTTAAATTTACCATTATGGATTTAGATAGGGCTAAGGTTTACCTAAACAAAATAAATCGCTTGTACGATAGCTTGAAGGAAAGCAAGACAAGCATTTCCGCTATTGA
This sequence comes from Saprospiraceae bacterium, assembly GCA_020631545.1. Lineage (GTDB taxonomy): Bacteria > Bacteroidota > Bacteroidia > Chitinophagales > Saprospiraceae > JAHDHB01. The sequence goes on from JAHDHB010000078.1 coordinate 7,663, forward strand.
AAAAAAATTGATGCGGGATTATATCAGTAATCTATATGATTCAATGTTGGATGAAGCACCTCCCGCTCCACCGCGTGCTAAGGTCTACGAGCCTAAGCGTAAGGAACCGGTGTACACCCCACCGACGCCCAAAAGAGAGGAGCCTAAGCTTCCTCCTAGAATTTATAAACCTACTCCTGAGCCTCCTAAACCAGTGGAAACTAAGCCTAAGGAGGTTGTGGCGCCACCAGTTCCTCCTACACCAAGGTATCAAGAACCAGAACGCCCAAAACCAGTAGTTTTCGAGCCTGCTAAAGTTAATTACACCCCACCTGCGCCAAGGTTTAATCCTGAAAATGATGAACTTTTTGAGTTGGAGAAGTCAAATGATCTTTCTGACAGACTAAGTAAAGTGCCTATTTCCAATATTAAAATGGCGATGGGTATTAATGAAAGATTTTTGATTATCAATGAATTATTTAAAGGTAAATCATCTGTCTTTGACCAAGTCGTGGAGAAACTTAATGGACTTAAAACCATGGACGAAGCAAGACGTTTTCTTGAACAAGGAACTATCAAAGACTATGAGTGGAATTCTGAGCAAAAATTGAAAAAAGCTAAGCGCTTCATCAAACTTGTTTATCGACTTTACTTGAACAATTAACGTTATTTAGTTAGGAGTTAGGAGTTAAGAGTAGAAGCGGCTAGTGCAGGGCGGAAGATTCGTAGTAATAACCATTATGATGAGACCTTATGGCGCTGATTTTTAACGACATTGGCGTAGAAGGGGACATAGGGGACATTTTAAGGTCTTGCGACCTTTTTCACATAGGACCTCACAACGAAAAACTGCATGACACTAGGAGGAAAAGTTCGTTTAGAACTGGACTGTTTTTGGTGAATACTAGAATACAAACGATATGAATATCAAACGAATATGTGTGATGACCTCGGGCGGAGATTCTCCAGGAATGAATGCTGGAATCCGTGCTGTTGTCCGTACGGCAATCAATAGTGGCGTAGAGGTGTATGGAATTAAAAGAGGTTATGCAGGAATGATTTCTGGCGATTTTATTCCTATGCAAAAGTCGAGTGTAAGCCACATCATCCAAAAAGGAGGGACGATACTCCAATCGGCTAGAAGTAAGGCCTTTTTTACAAAAGAGGGTAGAGCCAAAGCGTATGAGCAACTCCAAAAACACAAAATCGATGGCATTGTGGCCATTGGTGGAGATGGAACATTCACTGGGGCGAAGGTCTTCATGGGCGAATACGATATCCCCATTGTAGGTGTGCCAGGGACTATTGATAATGACCTTTTTGGAACGGATTATACGATTGGTTTTGATACGGCTGTCAATACGGCGATGCAAGCCATTGATAAGATAAAGGATACGGCGGATGCACATGACCGTTTATTTTTTGTAGAGGTAATGGGGCGTGATGCTGGGTTTATCGCTATTCAAAGTGGCATTGCTACGGGGTCGGAAGCGGTTCTAGTCCCTGAAAGTCAGACGAATCTTGAGGATTTAATCGCTGTTCTTCAAGCGAATTACAAGGCCAAAAATACGTCAAGCATTGTCGTTGTAGCAGAAGGAGACGACGCTGGAGGTGCTTTTAAAATCGCTAAAGAGGTGGGAGAACGATTTGATGGTTACGAAATT
>JAHDHB010000078.1:9315-16321 GCA_020631545.1 Saprospiraceae bacterium
GGTGCTAGGGCATACCCAACGTGGTGGTTCTCCTACTTGTCGTGATCGAGTCTTGGCTAGTACACTAGGCATGGAGGCTGTGAAAGCGCTTCTCCTTGGAAAACGGGGTATTATGCTTGGTGAAATTCACGATAAAATCGTCGAAACACCTTTTGGTAATGCCATCAAAGAACATCAACCGATTAATCCGAAATTCTTTGGAATGGTCGACTTGTTATCTTGAGAGTTTGGAATTGAGAATTACGAATTACGAATTACGAATTAGGAGTGTTTGGAAGACATTTCTACGAAATGATTTTGATTTTCTTGTATTTCGTTGGGGGGGACAGATAAGGACGAGAGTTTGTTTTCGAACAAATTTTTTATTTTGCTTAAAGATTAATAATTAAGGATTTATCAAGTAGTAAGCCCTGCTTGTTTTTTAGGACGAACAACAACGCCTAATTCCTAACGTGGAGAAGCCACTACGATGTAGAGAGTAGTCCACGATAGGCATCGGGAGTAGAAAGACTATTACCATTATAATGACTTGATTTTTCGAAGAAAAATCGACTGCTTAATGACGGTCAATCCCTCTCTACGTTCTACCCTTTACCCATTACAAGAAGCACTAAAATTGAGCGAAATCAAAAAACGTCTTTAATATTCTGCCATTTTTGCGCAGAATTTCATTGGTGAGCAACTAATTCTAAAAAGTATGGATATACCTAAAGCTTTAAAACCCTTTCTTGACGAGGATGGCCGTCTGACGGCTTGGCCTGCGAAGCATAGCAAAAAACGGATTGCTGTGGAGTACCTTGCTAGCAAAATAGAACGTGGTGAGCGATTTACAGAATCTGAAATCAATTACATTTTGAAGCTCAACCATACGTTTGGCGATCATGCTACTTTAAGGAGAGAGCTGTACGTACATGGCTATCTTAATCGTACTACTGATGGCCGTTCTTATTGGCGAACAGAGAAGTAAGACTAGGGGAAATAGGGACGGTTAGCTTAAATACTTCCTTATTTAGTGGTTTTAGCTTACTATTTTACGACCGTTTAGTTTGCATTCAGAGAAGTGTAGAAAACATAAAAACTCATGGCGATATCACCACAAACTTTCTTCGATTTCAATCGACTCAGAGTCCTCATTGTAGGCGATGTGATGTTGGATCGTTACTTGTTTGGTCATTCCAATCGTGTGTCACCAGAGGCCCCCGTACCTTTAGTAGACGTAGAAAAGAAAGAAGATCGATTAGGAGGAGCAGCGAATGTCGCTTTGAATATCAAAGCGTTAGGCGCTACGCCCATCTTGTGTTCTGTACTAGGAAAAGACGAGGAAGCCGAAATTTTTTACCGCCTGATGAAGGAAGCCGATATCAATGCTTCGGGACTTGTTCAAAGTGCAGAAAGAAAAACAACGACAAAAACGAGGGTTTTAGTCAAAAATCAACAACTACTTCGTTTTGATGCAGAGGATAGACATTCCTTGTCGACAGTCGAAGAAAAGTTGTTTTTGGAGAAAATTACGAAAATTTTGCAGCAGCAAAAAATCGATGTCCTTGTTTTTCAAGATTATAACAAGGGTGTACTGAGTTTACCCATCATTCGAGAACTATTAATGTTAGCGATTCGCTTGGACATTCCTACTGCCGTAGATCCGAAGAAGAAGAATTTTTTCGAATATCGTTGTGCAACTTTATTCAAACCGAATTTGAAAGAAGTACGAGATAGCTTGGCTTGGAACGATTTGAAGGTAAGCAAGAAAATGTTGGGCGAAGCATCACAAAAAATCACTCAAAAGCTTTCTAATAAATACACCATGATAACGCTCTCTGAGAAGGGAATTTATGTGAATACCCCTAATGGAGATGCTATTTATCCTACCCAACCAAGGCGAATAGCCGATGTTTGTGGGGCGGGAGATACGGTCATTAGCATAGCAGCCTTAGGCATAGCCCTTGGATTGGAGATGGAAGACATCGCCACCTTATCCAATTTTGCTGGTGGTCAAGTTTGCGAAAAAGCAGGCGTCGTCCCCGTGAATAAGGAAACCCTAATTGCTGAATACAAAAAAATGTATGATGTTCGAAATACGATGTAAACAAGCACTCAAAAAGCTCAACAATCCCAAGAACCAATACAGCGAGCTCATCCATCATACTTCTTACATCATCCATCAAAAAACATTTTCCAAGTGAAAAACATCAACAAACTACTCTTGATAATATTGGACGGTTGGGGACATGGGCCAGATCCTAAAGCAAGCGCTATAGCTCAAGCACATACGCCTTATGTTGATAGCCTTTACCAAAACTATCCTAATGCAGAGTTAATTACCTTTGGCGAAGAAGTAGGCCTGCCGGAAGGGCAAATGGGGAATTCGGAAGTAGGTCATTTGAACATTGGTGCCGGTAGAATTGTTTATCAGGAATTGGCTCGTATCAATAAAGCCATTCAAGACAAAACCCTGCATCAACATGAGCTACTTGTCAAAGCATTGAAGAAAGCCAAGGAAGAAAATCGACGTTTTCACTTCATCGGTTTGGTTTCCGACGGTGGTGTACATTCGCACATCAACCACCTGAAAGCGCTCTGTGATATTGCAGAAGAACATGGCCCTAAAGAATGCTTCATCCATGCATTTACCGATGGGCGAGATGTCGACCCCAAAAGTGGCGCCGCTTATTTAGCGGATTTGCAAGAGCATCTGAAAGGGAAAAACACGCAACTGGCTTCCGTTATTGGTCGATATTATGCCATGGATCGAGATAATCGTTGGGAACGTATCAAGATAGCCTACGATTTACTGGTAAAAGGAATCGGAACCCCTACGGTAAATCCTATTAGAGGACTTAATATTTCTTATGCAAATGATGTGACGGATGAGTTCATTCACCCGCTTCTCTGTACCGATGCAACGGGGAAAACGATAGCGACTATACAGGAAGGAGATACGGTACTTTGCTTCAATTTTCGAACGGATCGGCCAAGACAAATTACGGAAGCACTTACCCAAAAAGATTTTCCTGAACAAAAAATGGAAAAGCTTGATTTAGAATACTTAACAATGACACGCTATGACGATACTTTTGAAGGTGTAGAGGTGTTATTTACTAAGGACGATCTAAAGAATACCCTAGGAGAAATTTTAGCTGCTGAGCAAAAAACTCAAGTACGCATCGCGGAAACAGAAAAATACCCGCATGTAAGCTACTTTTTCTCTGGTGGGCGCGAAGAAGCATTCGAAGGCGAAGATCGCATCATGGTGCCGTCTCCCAAAGTTCCTACCTATGATTTGCAGCCAGAAATGAGTGCAAAGGAGATAACACAAGCGATTATAGATAAAATCAATGCGGATCAACCTGATTTTGTCTGTCTAAATTATGCCAATACCGACATGGTTGGGCATACAGGTGATTTTGAAGCGGCCATTAAAGCTGCGGAAACGGTTGATACTTGCTTGGAACGTCTGATGAAAATGGCTTTACCGCTAGGTTATGGCGCAATTGTCATCGCTGATCATGGAAATTCTGACAAGATGCTCAATGCTGATGGAACACCGAATACCGCCCATACCACGAATCTAGTTCCTTGTTTTTTACTAGGAGAGAACGTCGCCAATGTACAGTTGAGCGATGGGAAATTGGGCGACATTGCTCCTACCATTTTGAATATCATGGGACTACCTATCCCCGAAGAGATGACGGGCAACGTTTTGATTATGGAAAAATAAGAATTCACTATGCTCCACGGATTGGATTCATGGAGTATAGATTTTTTTGGGCGAGATAACTACGAACTCTTCACTATCAATTAATAAAATGCGTATACTATTACTATCTGTTTTACTATTTACCTGTTTTTCTTGTGATTCTAAGAAGGAAATTACTACAACTTCCTCCTTCTTCTCCTTGAAAAGCTATTTCAAGGAAGAAGCAAAGCTAAAAGCTGGAATTTCCTTGCTAAAAACGGTAAAAGTAGATGCTAAAACAGAAACACAAACCCTCAAAGCACCCAACTTAGAAGAAGAGTTTAGCATTTTCTCTAATTTTGACATCAATAAACTTGCTTGGGTCGATAAATATGTGGCGGATTCTACTTTTATTGATAAAGAACTCACAAAAATCAGCTACACGACGACGGCGCCCAAGCTTAAAATAAAAAAGCTGGATATTGATTTTCAAGGAGGAAAAGTATCAAATATCCTTATTGAAAGTAAAACAAAAAACACTGTCTACAAGCTAGAGCAAACACTTAACTATCAACCTAATAAAGGATACTCCATCAAGACTTCACAAAACACAAAAGTTGCCAATCCGCAGATTTTTGAGATAGATGTTGAATTTTTAAAAACGGACTAATGAGGCCATTTCGAAAGGGCTCTTCTGCAAAATACGATGTAAGATTTAAGAAGTATGATTTTTGTTATTTACTAGCAAATAATAATTTACGTAGTGAGACTTTCATAGATCAGTAGGGGATACCTTCTGTGGTTGTTTTTTAAGAAAGTGGAGAATCTTGCATTCATGCCGTTTAGTTATCCACGATAGCTATCGGGACTTAGTCGTGTTTTCGTCCTTATATGCTCTTTCTCGTCATTTTTATTACGTCAAAACTTATATTTCCTTATATGCCTTATATGTTTCAAAATCGCCGTATCGGCAACTCGTGACTCCAAACTAAACAACATTGAATCTTGCATCCTAAAAACTCTCGCCTATTTTTAAGCATAGCGCTACGCATTATGAAGGGGTTGAAAAACCTTATAGAGATACAGATGAGCGATTCTACTCGCTAATAATTTTATCTTGTGAATCACTTAGGGGCTGTTAAGAAATAAAGTTTACAACTTTAGTGTGAAGAATTTGTCCTTAATCAAGGCGTGAAAGAGAATAATAGCCTAGCTATTTGACGATTGAACAACGTAGAGTAAGGGCAAATTCTTCCAATCAAGTGTGAACTTTATTTTTTAACAGCCCCTAAAGTAGGAACAGCACCCTTTCAAGAGCGCCAAACCTCCCAATATTTTCTATCCCAAAGTACACGAAAACGAATATACCTTTCCGCTGCACTGCTTAGTTTTAAGGCCATTAAGATACGAAGGTGTAGCATAACATTTTCATTATCTTCAGTTTGTATCCAGGCCTCAAAGTCGGGGTGTGTTCCTAGAGAAAGTTTATTGGCTCGATAGTGAATGAAGATAAATTTATCATGTAAAGACTCTGCTTTTACCTCGGTTATAAATCCACGATGTTGTTCTTGCGTTTGCATGTTTTCTAGTAGCTCATGCATATCCTTAATACCTGTTTCTAAGCGAATAAACGTAGGATTAAGCGCTATAGCCTTTTGGTAGAAATACTGTTCATGAGGAGGATATTGCTCTAAATATGCATTTATATAAACTTGACTGCGCGTTGGTTGATTTTTAGTTTTTGCTGATGAGCGATTTCGAATGACTTCCTCTATTTCTGTAAGCTTGTGCTTGAGCTTTTCGAAAGCGCCTTCATTTTTTGTGTACCATTCCTCAATAATTTCCTTGAAAATTGCCGCATTTTTAGGCGCATGATATAAAAAAGCTTCGAACAATTCTTCTGAAGTAGCATAAATTGGGGAAATATCCACGCGGTAGCCTGTCATTCGAAGTAGCGTTCCCATCATATCCTCACGCCCAGTCTCCAAGGCATTTTGACTCGTATAAAAAGGGGCGAATTGTTCCCTTTGCGAAGGTGTCCAAAGGATATATTGCCCTAGCAAGCGCTTTAGATATTCCGTTAAGTCGTATTGAGCAATCTTTTCTTTATTCGCCTCGTCATGTTCATCTCCTTTCTTATCCTTCAGAATTTGTAGACTAGCCGCGATTAATTTTAACGTGCTTTCCAAGTCTTCCGTGACGGCTAACCAAGGATTTACGACGTCCATAAAGCCAAAAGTACCAAAGGAATAGATACTCAAGACCTCCGCATAAAAATCGAATGCCGCATCATAACCCAAATGCTTGATCGCAAAGGCCATATTCTGCTTAAAACGCTTGGGATACAGATGCTCCAAACGGCCAACAGCATCTTTAGGCTTCTCATAATGCTTTATAAAGGAATGGAGTAACCGTTCTTTATCAAAATAGATGGGCAATTCAAATTCTTCTTGGAAATGGGTGTCTAGCCAAGAAATGATCTCTTGTAAATCCGTTATTTTTTGCTCTGGAGCAAGGAGCATCACTTTTTTAGGCAATAAGTTTTCAAGCATAATACCAATCGCTAAAACAGCAGATTCGTACGCTGTATCGCTAGTATCCCAAACCTGGGCTGTAGTGATGCCGTTTGCTTCGGGAAAACTACCAGTGTCTAAAAAAGGTGTGGCAGGAGCCCAAGTGATTGGCTTTTGATCGGTATACTTAGTGCTTTGTAAGACAAGCTCTACTTGTTTGTGCCAGTGCTTATAAAAGGTAATCGTAGGCCCATTCGTTAAGCTCATAAAATCACCATAAAAAGAAAGATGTTCATCCGCTGTGCCCTGTTCACAAATCAAGTCAACATGAAGGGTATCTAATTTAGGTATGTTCTCCTCGACTCGCTCAATCCGTAGCAATCTCAAGGGGAAGGTCTCCAACATGAATCGAATTCGATTGTAGGCTAGCGCCCATTCTTGTTCCGTTATTTCTGAAGCTTTATAATAAAATTGTATCATCCTGTTTGTATTTGAACGGCAAATGTAACAATTTATTTTCATACTGTTGAACTTTTCCGTACCCTTGGATTTATCTTAGAGGTTAAAGATTAAGGATTTGGAAGGGGGAGGTATCAGAAAAGGATGGCAGGAATAGAGAGATTGCTTGTTTTTTTGTTGGCGATGACGGTCTATCGAATAAATCCGACGGTACGTTTGGATGCGTACCGTAGGATTTATCCGACAGGTGAAAAAATAAGGATTTGGAAGGTTGTGTGGGGTAGAAGGGATGTAGGAAATCGTGGCTGTTGCTTGTTCTCTTGTTGGTGATGACCCGTTGAATAAAACCAATGGTATG
>JAHDHB010000079.1 GCA_020631545.1 Saprospiraceae bacterium
CAAGTTTATTTTCAGGGAAAAAACCTAGAAAATAAACTGAATATAAACACACCCAAGGTAGAATTAAATATACCTGATTTAGAAGTAGAGGAACTTGAGGATCTGTTAGTTGTTTTTATTCCTACCTTTAGGAATTTTCAGACTAATGATACATCAATCAAGTCTACCTGGAACATCAATAAGATTGTCGAAAAACAGAAGTCTCATAACGCTAGCCTTAGTAAAATCTATAGTACGATTCAACTAAAAAGCAAATTGCTTAAAAATTTTAAGGGGGAAAGGGTAAAAATAAAACAATTGAACACCGAAATCAAAAAACTAGAAGACACCTTAGAAATAGGATTGAATCCTCAAATTTCTTTTAGTGAATTTTTTCACCAATTCCTCGTTGATAAAAAAACTGAACAAGCTCATCATATATTAGATGAAAACCAAATGGAAGCTGATATATTAAAGAAATGGTTCGAAGATTTAGAGGATAGTTTTCAAGAATTATTTGAGGAACCTAGCTTAAAATTTAAACATAAATATAAATATCAAACTTCCAATTTTTACTTTGAGCTATCAGATGGTAGACATTTTACCTTAAATCAATTAGCAGATGGTTATTCCAGTATAATGTATATTCTGTCAGAGATAATGCTTCAAATAGAGGTATTTAAAAGTACAAATAATTGTGTACAAGAACCTCAAGGAATTGTTTTAATAGATGAAATCGAAGCACATTTGCATATGAGTTTACAGGAAAAAATCTTGCCTGTTCTAACAACTATGTTTCCTAAATTACAATTTATTGTATGTACTCATTCTTCTCAAGTTATTGCTAGTATAGAAAATGCTAATGTTTTTGATTTATCAACAAAAGAAATGGTAACCGATTATTTAGGAGGCTATTCATATGATGTAATTGCTAAGTCTCATTTTGGAATCCAGACAGAATACTCCATTAATGTTACGAATAAACTAAATACGATGCGAAACATTTTGGATAAATCAAATAAAACAAACGAAGAAGAAATAGAACTTCGTAGACTTCAGAAAGAATTGAATGATATCTCTCCTGAACTTGCCTACGAAATATTTTTGTACTTTAATGAAGAGGAGAATGATTAATGTCGATAGAAAAAGGGTAGATGCTCCTAGCATTGATGATTCTTGGAGAACACCTCAAATACTTGATGCTTTGGGCATTGTTTTTTTTAACAAATGCTATCTTTGCGAGCTGAAATATTTGAATCCAGACGATTTTCAAGTTGAGCATTTTCGAGAACGAGCGTCAAATGATGAACTTAAACGAGATTGGTCAAACTTGTATTTAGCTTGTGGTAATTGCAACAGTATAGAACCTAAAAAAGCTTGGAACGGTGGGTACCTAGATCCTTGTGCAGACGAAGATGATGTAGAAACATTGATTAAGTACAAATTTTATCATGGAAACTATGACAACCCTCGTTTTTCGCCGGCAAGTCCCCTTCCTAACATAAAGACGATTAATTCAGTTAATTTATTAACTCGTTTACATCAAGGGCATAATCCAAACACTAAACGGAAAACGGCCTCCTTAAGAGAACTCATTAATCGTAGAGCCAAAAAACTCATTAAAACAATTACACTACACCAACAAGCATTAAACAAAAACGATCATGAGGCAGCAAGACAAAACGAGACCCAAATCAGGCGATACTTAAGTAGACAATCTCCTTTTACGATGCTAATGCGATGTATTGGTAGTCGTTATAACTATGCATATTTATTTGATTGATTTTTCTAGATAATGGAAAAATTAACTATTTGTAGAATCGGAGGATTAGAAATTGTTTCTTAGGGAACAACTTGTCGGCTGAAGCCAACGTTACATCCTCTTCAACATAACTAAACATGTTAGATAAACTAGAAGCTATAAAAGAGCGCTATGAGTATTTGGGTACGCAGATGACCGATCCTGAGGTGATCATGGATACCAAGCGCTATGTGAAGGTAAGTAAGGAGTACAAAAGTTTGGAGGAGATCGTGGATACCTATAAAGCGTACAAATCGTTGCTTGACAATATGGATTCTGCTAAGGAAATCATTACTACTGAAACCGATCCTGAGTTTTTGGAAATGGCAAAAATGGAATTGGATGAACTCGCACCCCAAGTAGGCCCTTATGAAGAAAAAATCAAGTACCTACTTATTCCGAAAGATCCTGAGGATGAGAAAGATGCTATTGTAGAGATACGTTCTGGAACGGGAGGGGATGAAGCTAGTATTTTTGCTGGAGATTTGTATAAAATGTACACTTATTTCTTCAATGAGAAAAAGTGGAAAGTCGAAGTCATTACCGAAAATGAAGGAACCGTCGGCGGGTTTAATAAAATCATTCTTCAAGTATCTGGTGATGGGGTTTTTGGCTTGATGAAGTATGAATCTGGAGCACATCGTGTACAACGAGTACCCAAAACGGAATCTCAAGGACGTGTACATACCTCAGCAGCTACGGTAGCGGTAATGCCTGTTTTCGAAATGGAAGATGTAGAAATTAACAAGGCAGATTTGAGCTGGGATACGTTCCGTGCTAGTGGTGCAGGAGGGCAGCACGTAAACAAAACGGAATCTGCCGTTCGAGTTACGCACGCGCCTACGGGTATCGTAGTAGAGTGTCAAGACGGTCGTTCTCAGTTGAAAAACCGTGAAATTGCTTTGCAACGTCTTTATGTGAAAATACATGAGGCCAAAAAGAATGCGCACGAAGAAAGCATTGCTTCCCGTCGTCGTTCCCTAGTAGCGAGTGGCGATAGATCGGCCAAAATACGAACGTACAACTATCCTCAAAATCGTGTAACGGATCACCGTATCAATTTGACCTTGTACTCTTTAGGTGATTTGATGACGGGGAAGGAAGGAAAACTACAAGATATTGTAGATAAATTGACAGTGGCGGAAAATGCAGAGAAATTGAAGGAAGGAGCGGATAGTTAAAAGTTAGTAGCTAAGTGTTAAGAGTTTCCGAATGCGGTGAGATTAACAGTCTAATGAGGAGAGGGGCAGGGTGCTTTTCACTTGAAAACTTATTTAGAAAAAGTCAGTGTTTGATAATGAATCAAGTACTGACTTTTTGTTTTTAAGCTAAAAACTTAATAATCTAAGCGTATTAGATGAACTATAGACCTAAATATAGAAATAATGTGTTAATTTTAGCCTATCGTTACTTGATTGCCCCAAAGAATTACGCATTTGCAATTAATTAACACCTTATGAAAAGATTTATTTTACTTGGAATTTCAGTATTTTTTCTAGGCCGTTTTGTTCAAGCCCAATCACCTAATTGGGCAGAAGACGTGTCGTGTGTACTTTACTCTCATTGTACGGGGTGCCACAATCCTACAGGGATTGCGCCTTTTTCCTTATTGGATTACAGCACCGCTTATAGCCTGCGGTATGCCATTCAAGCAGCTGTGACTTCGGGGTATATGCCACCTTGGCCACCCGATCCTACTTATAATCCTTTAGCGCATGAGCGCTTGTTGACGGCGGATGAGATTGCTACGATTGATGAATGGGTAAGTGTTTCTAATGGAGCTCAAGGAGATTTAACCCTAGCGCCTCCTCCTCCCGTTTATACCACTTCGGAGGTTTTTACTTCTCCGGAATGGGTAGCTGAAGTAGAACCTTATACCTCACAAGCATTTAGCCAAGATGATTACCGTTGTTTTGTGGTGACCAATACGACTGGGGCAGATAAAATGATAACAGGTTTTGAAGTCGTTCCTGGGAATGTAAGCATTGTGCATCATGTATTGGTTTATTCGGATGATACCAATACACCTATCAATAGAGATAATGCCGAAGCAGGGCCGGGCTACACTTGTTTTGGAGGTACAAGGAGTGCTGCTTCCGTATTTATTGGAGGATGGGCGCCAGGCTCTGAACCAATTACTTATCCTAGCGGAATGGGCTTCTTACTAGCGGCGGATGCTAATCTGGTCGTGCAAATCCATTATCCACATGGGAGTGCAGGATCCGAAGATATAGGCACAAAAATCAACTTCGAGTTGTCGGATGATTTGAATTTACGTGAAGTGACGACAGATTATACCTTAAATCATTTTACTACACTCACCAACGGCCCGCTCTTCATTCCTGCCAATACGATTAGAACGTTCAATGCTTCTTATACGATTCCTATTCCTGTAACGGTTCTATCCCTTTTTCCCCATATGCATTTGATTGGGGAGTCGATTAAAACTTGGGCGGAAACGCCTACTGGTCAGGTTATTAATCTTATTGATATTCCTCGATGGGATTTTGAATGGCAAGGAACGTACAGCTTCCGACAACCCGTTGTATTGCCTCCTGGAACGGTGGTTCATGCCGAAGCCGTTTATAACAATACCTCTTCCAACCCTTACAACCCAAGTAATCCACCGCAAGATGTATCCTCAGGCGAGGCCACTACGGATGAAATGATGATTGTTTTCTTTTCCTACACGCCTTATCAAGCTGGGGATGAAAATATTGTGATTGATGATGGTGCTCATCCTGTTGAATATTGTGATACCGTGAATTTTAATCCCATTTTACCGCTTGAGTTAACGTATTTCAAGGTGGAACAAAGTACACGGACACATGTCTTGGAATGGGAAACGGCGTTTGAGCTCAATATCGCTCAGTTTGAAATTGAACGATCTACCGAAGGCTCCAATTTTGAATATTTAGGAACGGTGAATGCGGAAGGTGTTCCTTTAGGTGCCTATCAATATTCCTTTGTGGATGCTTATCCAAGGCAGGGAACAAATTATTATCGCTTAAAAATTGTTGAGGATAATGGCCTTTTCGAATATTCGGAGGTAGTAAATGCAACTTATGGCTCTGATTTCCCACTAATCGTCTATCCCAATCCTGTAAAGGGTGTTTTGAATTTTGAAACTGAAGCTAATCTTGTTGAACAAGTGGAGCTCTTAGACGTTTCAGGTCGATTGGTCGTTGAAAAGAATTATCTAAATGCAGTATCGAAAAGTAGTTTAGAGGTATCGGATTTGCCTAGAGGTGTTTATCTTTTGAAAGTGCGATACAAAGATAGTCTTATTACTTATGTTCAAAAAGTATTGCTTGAATAGGAAGTTACCAACTCATAAAACGTAAAAAGCCACGCTCAAAAGCGTGGCTTATCTCAGTAATAACACGGATGGGTGCAATCCATTTTAGCCTAATAAAACATCACCGTACTGTTGAGAAAGTAAATTTTTTAATTCTTTGCGAGCAAAAAAGATTCGACTTTTTACTGTTCCTAGTGGCAAATCCAGTTGTTCAGCAATTTCTTGGTACTTATAGCCGTAATAGTGCATCATAAAGGGTACGCGAATACTCTCTTCTAGGCTTTCTATCATACTGGTCAATTCCTTCATCAAAATTGTGGAACCAGCAAGATTGGCTACGGTATTTTTACCTGAATTTATGTAATATAGATTATCAGTAGAGTCGATAATCGTGTTCGCTTTCGATTTCTTACGATAGTTATTGATGAAGATATTCTTCATGATAGTAAATAACCACGCTTTGAAATTTGTACCAGCTCGGAACTTCTCTCTATTTCTAAGTGCGCGGAAAGCTGTTTCTTGATAAAGATCCTTCGAATCTTCAACATTCTTAGTCAAGTTATAAGCAAAGGAGTGCAATAAGGCAGTCATTTGATTAAAATGCGTGTTAAATTCTATCGTTGACATAGGCTATCTTTTTTTGTTTAACCAAAATTACGAAATAATTAAACAAAATCCAAGCGTTTGTTTAACATTCATTAGTCTTTTGTTTAACAGAATGCTTGGAAATATCGCCTGTTGTTTGCTATCTAGTTGATATGTAGTGAGATGCGGCTTGATTCTAAGTAAGGTGAGAGGAATTTTTCTTTCAATGAAAAGTGAAAATTGTTATTTGGCGACAATTTTAATGGAATTTGCATGAAAATCGAAAAATTGTCGTCTGATATGTATTTTTAAAAGAAAAACACCATCTGATTCATAAAATCAAATGGTGTTTCTAGAAAACGCTATATATGATGCCTTTGAAAAAATAGTACGGAACAAGGTTATTAGTACTACTTTTAAGCTTAGAAGTGGTCGTTATTTTTCTTTAAGATCAATTTTCTCCAATTCAGGTGCTGCTTCCGTTTGCTTATGCTCAAGAATATAAGCATCCAACAATTCCTCTAGATTGGGTTTTGGGATAAGCCCCGTAAAGCGTTCTACAATCTCGCCATTTTGAATGACGACCAAAGTAGGAATATTCCGAATTTTAAAAGCAGTTGATAATTGACTCGCTTGATCAACATTGATTTTGCCGATAATGGCTTTTCCTTCATACTCACCAGCCAATTCATCGATGATTGGTCCTATCACACGACAAGGCCCACACCAAGTAGCCCAAAAATCAAGTAAAACAGGTTTACTAGAGTTTTGTACTATGCTTTGAAAATTCTGATCAGTAATTTCAAGCGCTTTTTTCTGAGGTTCTTTCTTTTTGAAAAACATGAGTTGTGTTGTTGAGTTAAGGTGTATTCATTAGGAATGCACTACTCTTAAAACATGCTTTTTCACAAAATAGTTTAAACTTAGGCTTAAGTAGTAGTAGTTTATGAATTCTTGACGTGTATTATTTGCTTAAGGTTAAGGGCTTAATAAGGACTAGGAGGTGGAAAATTTATTTTGTAAAATATTTTTACATTTTGGTAATGTGCTTGGAGACAATGGAAATAAAAACAAAAGGCTTACCTTTGTAAAAGCATTAAAGCTCAATTACAATAGAATAAAGACTTACATGGAAATCTCCATCGTTGTACCCATATTCAATGAAGAAGAAAATCTTCCTACGCTGTACCAACGGCTAGAGGAGGTAATGGAAAAACTCGCTGTAGACTATGAGCTTTTATTTGTTAATGATGGTAGTTCTGATAGCTCCATTCAAATACTCAAGGAGTACGCTAGTAAAAACGCGAAAGTTAAATACATTGATTTTAGTCGAAATTTTGGGCATCAAATCGCTGTTTCAGCAGGATTGGAACATGCGAAAGGGCAGGCAGTAGTCATTATTGACGGTGATTTGCAAGATCCTCCTGAAATTATTGAACCTCTGTACAAAAAACTTAAAGAGGGCTTTGAAGTCGTTTATGCGCAACGTATTTCTAGAAAGGGAGAAAGTGTTTTTAAAAAGATGACGGCCAATGTGTTCTATCGAATACTAGGTGGTATTACTACCGTTCATATTCCTGTAGATACGGGCGATTTTCGAATTATGGATCGAAAAGTGGTGGATGTTCTTCTCGCTATGCCTGAACACAATAAATTTATTCGTGGTCAAGTGGCTTGGGTAGGTTTTCGACAGACTTCTATTGAATACCATCGAGATGAGCGTTTTTCTGGGGAAACGGGGTATACTTTTCGTAAAATGCTCAATTTTGCTTTAGATGGCATCACTGCTTTCTCTAATTTTCCCTTGAAGTTGGTGACTTTTGCTGGTTTTTTTGTTTCTAGTATCACCTTTTTTATAATGCTTTATGCTTTGTACTCCAAGTACATTCTCAAGGATTTTGTGGCAGGATGGACTTCTCTCATGCTTTCCGTTTTATTCATTGGTGGTATCCAACTTATTAGTATTGGCATCATCGGGGAGTATATTAGTAGGATTAATAACAATGTGAGAAACAGGCCATTATATGTCATCAAAGAGAAAAAGACGGATTGAGAAGTATAATCTGATGCTGTAGCACCTCGAATGCTAACTAAAACTAATCAACTTTTATGCTTCCTCTAAGAATGTTGTGTATACCTGTTTTCCATCCATTAATTTCCGGTATTACTCATTGAATTACAGGTGGATGCAGCCCTGATAGAAGTGGTATTCGGTGCTGATGAAGGGGTGTGAAGCAAAGGGTGTGGCTGGCTGACGTTTAGGAAGACAGGCAGACCCTTATGCTGAACCACCTGAAGCAGTGGCGAATACAAACGGATAGCAGGATTAGCTGCCCAAGAATTATAAACTATTGCGGCCACTCGTAAAAGGATCTTCTTCGAAATAGATGTAAGATTCACGCCATGAGCGTTTCATACAGCTTAGCTCATAAATCGTATTTTTTCATTAATTCGTTCCTTTCGGAGCAAACTCGATATTGAAAGCTGTTATCCTAGACGGCCAAGAAGTTCGCCCTTCATCCTCAAACTCACAGAAATACGGGTTCCATCTTCCATCGTAACGCTAGGAATTCGGCTTTTCGTGTATTTTTTTACATAGTCTAAATTGATGATGTGTGAACGATGGATTCGAAGAAAATTTGCTTTTGATAAAAGACCTTCATATTCTTTCATCGTTTTGGGTACTAGTATCTTTTCACCATTTAGGGTATAGAAGCGAGTGTAATTGCTATCAGCTTCACAACGAATCAATTGTGTTAGGCGTACATAGGTGTAACCATCCAATGTAGGCAGCCCCAATTTGCTATGAGATGAATGGGTATTTCTTGGCCTTTTATTCAACTCATGAACGCGATGAATAGCGGCTTGTAGTTCTATTTTATCAATTGGTTTCAACAAATAATCTACTGCGGAGTATTTGAAGGCTTTCAAGGCATACCGTTCTAGTGAGGCTGTAAAAATGACGGGAATGGCCAGTTTGGGTAGGTATTCAAACAACTCAAATCCGCTATGGCCAGGCAGTTCGGTATCCAAAAAAATCAAATCAGGCAGTAATCGTTGAATGGATTTTACACCGTCTGAAACGCTATTTGCATAATGAATAATCGACACGCCCATGCAGGGACTTTCTACTTGTTTTTTCAAGCGAATTCTTTCCTTTTCTTCTCCATTTATGATAATTGCCCGTAGCATATTTTCTGATTTAGGTTAACAACAAGTTAAATTTACGGTAAACTCTTTGATAATTGTAGGTGCATTTTTGGGGGCTTGTTGCTGAAAAAACTGATTATTTTCGTCGCTTTGCTTGAAACTAGACATTTTGACAAAGGACAAAAGACAAAGGACTTTTCTCATAACGACTTACTAGCAGAGGATGAAAAGTCATGACTTGTAGGCACTCTAAAATTATCGACACAATTTGTTGGTTTTAAAATTTTGTCGAAGTGCCTAAGTCTGAACTAGAAAGTTCGTAATTTGCAAAATATAAAAGATGATGGACTATGCAAAGTATTCAGCGTATCAGTATGTTGTTGGTAATTTCTTGTTTTTCAATGTTTAGTAAAGGCGCTACGCTTTCTGAACAAGCGATGATCAGCCTAATCACTTGTGATCCTGGTGAGGAGTTGTATGCTATTTTTGGGCATAGTGCTATCCGCGTAAACGATCCTATAAATGGAATAGACAAGACGTACAACTACGGTACTTTTGAATTCGATACGCCTAATTTTTTGTTGAAGTTTATTCGAGGAAAATTGTTGTACAAGCTAGGAACTGGGAAGCAGGAATTGTTTATGCGGAGTTATATTTATGATGAACGCAGTGTCTTGGAAGAAGTGTTGGCGCTATCAACGGTGGAAAAAGAACGTGTTTATGCTTTTTTAGAAGAAAATTACTTACCAGAAAATCGCTATTATCAGTATGATTTTTTCTTTGATAACTGTGCTACTCGTATACGAGATGTGTTTAAACAGACGCTTGGAGAAGCGCTCATTTTTAAGACACCTACAGGAATCGAAGGAGAAACTTACCGCGATCTCATTCATCCATTTATAAAGAATTCTCCTTGGGTAGATTTTGGAATAGGTTTAGCCCTTGGCCTTCCTACTGATAATGAGGCTGGTGCGAATGGTCGAATGTTTTTACCCATTCACCTCAGCACGGCATTTCAAGAAGCCCAACTTTTAGATAGCCTAGGAAATTCACGCCCATTCGTACAAGCATCCCAAATGCTTTATCAGGCTTCTCCTGCAAAGCCTTCCTTAAATCCTTTGTTGAATCCTAAGCTACTTTTTTGGTTATCAGCCTTTTTTGTTCTTCTGTTCACCCTAGTAGGCAAGGCGCATAAAGCTGCGCGTTTCTTCGACTTTCTACTGTTTATGGTAGTCGGAATAGCAGGATTCACCCTCTTGTTTTTAATGTTTGGCACCGAACACCAAGCCACCGTCCAAAACCTTAATGTCTTCTGGGCGAATCCTTTCTACCTATTGCTAGCACCTAGTTTAGTTATCTGGTCAAAAAGTCGGTTGACCAAAATGCTTCTACTTGGTATACTGGTTCTTAACCTCTTGGTCTTGGCTTCTTTTTGGTGGCTACCGCAATCTTTTCATGCGGCTACCCTCCCGATCATATTGCTCCTAAGTATTCGATTGTTGGCAAGACTGAAGGGCTAGGGGATTGGTGGGAGTTTTACTTCGAGTCCAATACAGTCAACTATGCGGTTTTGCAAGCGTGAAAGACAACAAACTCCATAGGAGTTCCCTGTCTGTAGCCATGGGTTTTAACCCATGGACTAAAAACCGAAACCTAAAAAAGTGCGTAGCACTGGCACTATATTCCCTTGGTAATCAAATGTGCATAACGATGACGTTCCGGTTTTGTCGGGAAATGCTACGCACTTCTTTTGGTCTTTGGTTTCTAGCCCTAGGGTTAAAACCCTAGGCTACAGACAGGGAACTCCTACGGAGTTTGTTGTGCTTGATTCTCCAAAAACTGCTTAAGTTGACGGCATTGGAGTTATCTTCTGACTACCCTTGTTACCAGAGTGTTAGCGATTAGGCTCCCTCCTACACCACAGCAGCCAACCTTGCCCCCTGGTCAATCGCCCGTTTAGCATCCAACTCAGCAGCTAATTCCGCTCCACCGATAAGGTGTACCTTAATCCCAGCTTCCTCAAGCGGAGCATAGAGCGACTTCAAGGAAATCTGCCCAGCACAAACCACCACATTATCCACCTCAAGCAAGCGCGGCTCCCCATTGATGGTGATGTGTAGGCCAGCATCATCCACTTTTTCGTAGCGAACGCTGCTGATCATGTTGATTTTTTTGTGTTTTAAGCTAGATCGGTGAATCCAACCCGTTGTTTTTCCTAGTTTAGCTCCCAATTTTCCTGGAGACCGTTGCATTAAATAAATCTCTCGAAAAGAAGGCTTTATTTGAGGTTCTGCTAGCATTCCACCAGCTTCGCTGATGTTTTTATCCACGCCCCATTCCTTTAGGAAGCTATCAATCGTTTCAGGGCCATGATCGCCATGTGCTAGGAATTCGGCTACGTCGAAACCAATTCCTCCTGCACCAATAATGGCTACACTTTTCCCTACAGGCTTTTTATCGCGCAAAACTTCAATATAAGAAAGGACTTTGGGGTGATCAATACCTTCTAAATTAATAACCCTAGGCGTAACTCCTGTAGCGACAATGACTTCATCAAAACCACCTGCTTTCAAATCTTCCGCAGAAACCTTCGTGTTGAGTTTCAAATTAACGCCAGTAAGTTCAATTTGCTTGTTGAAATAACGGATAGTTTCGTAAAACTCTTCCTTACCAGGAATCAGTTTTGCCATATTGAATTGACCGCCAATCTCGTGACTTGCTTCGAATAAGGTCACTTCATGCCCTCGCTCCGCAGAAATCGTGGCAGCAGCCAAACCAGCAGGGCCAGCACCGACTACAGCAATTTTCTTCTTGTTTTTTGTCGGCAAATAATTTAATTCTACTTCAAAACAAGCTCTTGGATTTACTAGACAACTGGCTCTTTTATTGGCAAAAACATGATCCAAACATGCTTGATTGCAACCAATACAAGTATTGATCTCATCCGCCCGATTTTCCATCGCTTTTTTAACAAACTGAGAATCTGCTAAAAAAGGACGAGCCATCGAAACCATATCCGCATCGCCACTAGCCAAAACACGCTCCGCCACATCAGGCATATTGATACGATTGGACGTAATCAATGGAATGCTCACTTCGCCTTTCAGTCGTGCCGTCACCCAAGTAAAAGCAGCTCTAGGAACCATCGTTGCTATGGTAGGAACACGCGCCTCATGCCATCCAATTCCGGTATTAATAATGGTTGCCCCCGCTTTTTCGATTTCCTTGGCCAAGAGTACAATTTCCTCCCAAGTACTTCCCCCTTTCACCAAATCCAGCATCGAAAGTCGGTAGATGATGATAAAATTCCGTCCTACAGCTTTCCTAGTTTGGCGTACAATCTCTAGCGGCAAACGAATTCGATTTTCATAGCTACCGCCCCATTCGTCATCACGTCTGTTTGTTCTTGAAGATATAAATTGATTAATCAAATAGCCTTCTGAGCCCATAACTTCAACACCATCATAACCAGCTTCTTGCGCAAGTTTGGCGCAATTCACAAAATCTTCAATGGTCGAGCGAATTCCACGACCAGACATTCCCCAAGGCTTGAAAGGGGTGATGGGCGATTTGATTTTACTTGGCGCGACCAAAAAAGGATGATAACCATATCGCCCTGTATGTAAAATCTGCATACAAATCTTACCTCCTTCTTTGTGAACAGCTTCTGTAATGATTCGGTGGTTCTTGGCTTCTTTTGATGTACTCAACTTAGCGGCAAAAGGCTTTGTCCACCCTGCACGATTTGGAGCGATACCACCTGTTACGATAAGCCCTACTTGCCCTTTTGCTCGCTCAGCGTAGTAAGCTGCCGAATTTTCAAATGCATTTTTAGACTCTTCCAAGCCCGTATGCATAGAGCCCATGAGGACTCGGTTCTTTAATGTCGTAAAACCAAGGTCAAGGGGCTCTAAGAGATGAGGATATTGCTGGTGTGGCATCTAGTAAACGATTTTGTCGATATGAATAATAAAACGCTAATTTAGTGATTTTTTCTAGGCTTGGCTAAAAAAAGGAGGAAGTATAATTTTCTGAGGGGAATGATAGTCTTCCTACTTTGCCAAAAGCAAGGATGGGATGGCGGAAGATGAGCTGTTTTTGGCTAGCGAAGGTTCTGTGTTGCCTTCTTACTATTCCCTAGAACGATCCCCTCCCATAAAGTAGGTACACGCTATCAGATAATCTAATACTGCCGATAAATCCTTACATGTTTATTTAAAGTAAAAACTGCCTTCTCTTTGCTATATGCAACCATAAATTACCTAAACCATACTATCTTTGTAGCTATCCATTTTTTTAAACACCTGAGTCTACTTTGAAAAGTACGGATTGCATGAAAATACGATTTATGCCTACCATTTTATCGTATAAATGCATACTGCTTGACTCTTATCTAAAGGCTTGAAAAAGCGCTTTTTCGGAGTAGTCTCAACACCTAATCATTTTTAAATGAAAGCTTTAATACCTATCATTTTTCTGTTGTGTTTTACACAATTTACCCTTGCACAAGTTTGTACCAGTGGTAGTAGTGAAAACATTGCACTTATAGCTGGAGATTCTTGGGCACAATATATGTGGGATGACGGTCGCTATAACCCTACGTTCGATAAATTTGGGTTTGCCGATAAAAAGATGCTTGCCAAATCTAGAAGTTCTAACCCTGGTGCTGGTTATACTGGAGATGAATATGCTATTTCCGGGAGCCTTGCTATAGAATGGGGAGACCGCACAAATTATCCATGGATTGACAACGTTATCAATGAATTAAATGCTAATCCTAGTATTAAAACTGTGGTGCTTAGTATCGGAGGGAATGATGTCCTTGCTGGAAAATCAGAAGGAGGCTGGTACCAAGATATGGATTTGGACGTACCGGGTTCAGAATTAGCCTTGCTCAACCGTATAAAATCAGATATTTTGACGGTTGTAGATGCTGTTCACGCGCTTCATCCTGATGTCGAGTTTTTACTATCGAGTTATGATTATACCAATTTCAGTGTAAGCCCGCTTTCATGCTGGATTTATGCCTGTCCAAAACGCGAAGACTTGAGCTACGATCCCAATAATCCCATTTCTGATGCTGGCTTGAATCAAATGATGATAACGATAGAGACTTTCAGAGTCAATGAGTTGGCTCCAGTTCCTATGGTCTTTTTTGATAACGCCATAGGGCTAATGCATTACTACTATGGTGATGGGATAAATCCCCCAGGTACCTTGCCATATCCTATCCAAACCCTACCTTATGGCGCGAATTTTTATGGTGGAAATCCTGATCAACCTGCTCTTCGCTCTAATTTTAGAAGCGGCTTTGATCCTATTCACCTAGACGCAGATGGGTATGAGTATAAAATTATCAATCAAACACGAACTTTTTTCATGCCCCGTTTTCGTGGAAATGTCGATTTGACTGTTTTTTCCAACGGAGGTGTTGAAGATGGATGGTCTACAGGCAATGGCCATGGAAATGAAGCCATTCGAGTAGGTGATGCAAGTCCTTCTAGCTCCTATGCGGGTATCATTTCCTTTGATACAGGAGATATTCCTGATGGTTCTACGATTGACAAAGTCAGTCTTTTTATGCTTCGTGATGGAGTGATGAATGTCAATCCATTTTCTGACCAAGCCACTTTTGGCGCTCCAATGCTTGATGTGAAGAAAGGAACTTTCGGCCTAGCACAAGTAGAAGATGGTGATGCCAATGAGGCCGCAGACGCAGTAGATGCAGGCTGTTTTTATGGTTCTGTAAGTGCCAATGATTATGCCTTGCGTATTGATTTGAATGCAGATGGCTTGGCTGCTATTAATACAGAAGGCATTACACAGTTTAGAGTTTATTTTCCTAATGGAAATCCTGATGCCGACTATGTTTCTTTCAAAGGAGGTAATGCTGTAATGGACAATGATGTCACCACGGAATCCCTAGCAGAGTATATGGGAAGTGCTAAGCCTTTTCTAGATATTCAATACACGCCGCCAGTACAACTCCATGCTAAAGTTGCCTTAGAAGGCCCCTACAATACAAGCACGAACTTAATGCGTACCGATTTAAACACGAGCAATGTAATTCCAACTATAGAGCCTTACAGTGCAATGGGTTTACACAATGGAAGTGAGGAAGTTTCTCCAGCTACTCTAGCCGCATTCCCTGTTGTAGATTGGGTTTTGCTAGAGTTAAGAGACAAAACAAATCCGGCTACCATCCTAGAAACACGCGCTGGACTTCTGCTAGAGAATGGAGATGTTAAAGATGTAAATGGAACCGATCCTGTTACCTTCTCCTTAGGAGATGACAGTTATTACGTAGCTGTTCGACATCGTAACCATTTGGCTGTAATGACTTTAAATGCTTTGCCTTTGACGGCGGGTTCGGTAGTTGATTTCCGTACAGCCTCTATTTTTGGCGGCTCAAATGCCGTGAATACTTTAAATGGTGTGCAAGCACTTTGGGCAGGTGATGCGAACGTTGATACATCTATTGATGCTGGAGATCGCAGTGAAACATGGAATCTACGAAATACCACGGGTTATCTAATGTCGGATTGCAATATGAATGGCAGTTGCGAAGCCTCGGATCGCTCCATCACTTGGAATAATCGAAATAAGTCGATTCAGCTTCCGTAACGTTGGCTTTAGCCGACAAGTTGTTCCGTGGAGAATAATTATTAATATAGACCTAAGAGGTGTTTGCAAATTAGCATCTCTAGGTCTATGAATTGTAGTTGTGGCTTATTGCATGCATTATAGTTTCCATTCCTTTATCAATGTTCTTACTTTTAAAAAGGTTAATACCCTGAATTTCTTCAATTTGTTCAAATCTTGTACGTACTGGTTCTAGATAAACTGGAATTATAATGGATTTATTTTGATTTTTTGCTTCTTGAAGTGACATTCGAATCTCCTTTTGTACAAACCCCGTTTTGTTAACAGAGTTTTTACTTAGAAGTATCAATATAAAGTCAGCTTGCTTAATTGCTTTTTTTGTTTCTAATTGCCAACGGTCTCCTGGTAAGAGACTCTCTTGATCAAACCAAACATCTAGCCCATTGCGGGTAAGATATTCGTACACTTTCTTTGTTATACTTGTGTCCTCTATAGAATAAGCGAGAAAAACCTTGACACCCCTTGGTATATTATAAACTCTTCGTTGAACTTCTCCAGTAATGAATCCCTCCCTATCTGCTAAAAACTGATAAATATCCTTGAACTGATTAACTAATATTGAAGCAATACTTTCATAAGTATATCCCATTCCCTTAGGATTATTTACCCCTTCTTCAATAACGGCAATTTTTTCTCCATAACTATAGTAAGGTACATAAGGAATATTCGTCAATTCCAAAAAATCTTTTTTAGAATGTTTTGCAGGTAACCATGCATCGTAGATAAAAGAAAGCCCCTCTGCAAATTTTTCCAACCAAA
>JAHDHB010000080.1 GCA_020631545.1 Saprospiraceae bacterium
GCTTCAGAAACATCCCTTGCTTTTCCCAAACCAGGCCCGACCGTACCGTTACCATCTCCGACAACCACTACAGCTGCAAAGCTGAATGTACGTCCACCTTTAGTAACCTTAGCCACACGGTTCAAGTTAACCAACTTTTCTTTCAAGTCAGTTTCCGCAGTTTTTATCCTATCTTTGGATTGTTTTCTACCAGCCATTATAGTTCAATTTTAGAATTTTAAGCCTCCTTCCCTTGCACCTTCGGCAAGTGATTTGACTCTGCCGTGATACAAATAACCTCCACGATCAAATACTGCTTTCTCAATACCATTATCTTTAGCCTTAGAAGCAATGAGTTTTCCAACTTCTTTAGCTTTAGCCACTTTTGTTCCTTCTGAAGGCATTCCAGCTTCTTTAGATGAAGCAGCACAAATAGTATGGCCTTGAACGTCATCAATTAGCTGAACATAGATTTCCTTATTGCTACGATAAACAGAAAGCCTAGGACGAACAGAAGTCCCGCTGATTTTTTTTCTGACTCTTCTTCGAATCTTCTTTCTACGAAGAGTTTTCTTAGCAGTTTTTGTAGACATGAGATGCTTGATTTACTTTTGTCATGAATGATCCCTATAAAAGGCAGCCACTCATAAGTAAGTTTATTATTTACTAGCCGTCTTACCAGCTTTTCTTCGAATAACTTCGCCTTTAAATAAGACCCCTTTACCTTTGTAAGGCTCAGGCTTACGGAAAGCGCGAATTTTGGCAGCAATTTGGCCAATAAGTTGCTTATCAATCCCTTCCAAAACAATTTGAGGAGGAGTACCTTTTTTCATTTCGGTAGTCACTTTAACCTCATCAGGGACATAAAACATAATTGGATGCGAATACCCTAATTGCAATTCTAACAATTGCCCTTGATTGCTCGCACGATAACCGACACCAATTAATTCTAAATTAACTTTATAACCGTCAGTTACTCCAGTTACCATATTGTTTACCAATGAACGGTATAACCCATGCAATGCACGATGTCTTTTTTGTTCAGTTGGACGGTTAATCTTCAACTCTCCATCTTCGATTTCAAGCTTCATATCCTGATCAACCTGTTGATTAAGTTCACCTTTAGGCCCCTTAACCGTTACCAAGTTACTCTTGCTGACCTTAACCTCAACACCTTTTGGCAACGAAATGGGTAAATTTCCAATTCTAGACATGATTCAATAGTTTGAGGTAGTTATTAATAAACGTAGCAGAGTACTTCGCCACCAACATTATTCTTCCTTGCATGCTTTTCTGTCATAACCCCTTTAGAAGTGGAGATGATAGCGATGCCTAGTCCATTAATAACTCTTGGAAGTTCGGTGCAGCTAACGTATTTACGTAAACCAGGTTTACTTACACGGATTAACTTACGAATTACAGGCTTTTTGGATGCCCTATCGTACTTCAAGGCGATTTTGATAACGCCTTGGAAACCTTCGTCCTCCGCAAATTTGTACTTTAGGATATACCCTTGATCGTACAAAATTTCAGTAAGACGCTTCTTCATTTTAGAAGAAGGAATTTCGACAATTCTATGCCCAGCTAATTGAGCATTTCGAATCCTAGTCAGATAATCTGCTATTGGATCAGTTACTAACATTATAATAGTTTTAATCGAAGGCATTATCCCTTTATCCTAAAAGGAATGACCAACTAATTAAATAAAAAACAAGTCTTTGTAGAAGAGAAATACCTACCAACTAGCTTTACGGATACCAGGGATTTTCCCTTGTAGAGCTAATTCACGGAAAGTAACACGGCAAATACCAAAGTTTCTCATGTAACCTTTAGGACGCCCAGTAAGTTGGCATCGGTTGTGCAATCTAACTTTGCTAGAATTTTTTGGCAACTTGTCCAATTCATCCCAATTGCCTTCCGCCTTCAGTTGCGCACGCTTTTCAGCAAACTTAGCAACTAATCTTTCTCTTTTCTTCTGACGAGCTATAATAGATTTCTTAGCCATAACGATCTATGCTTATTTATTTTGATTCTTAAACGGCATACCATACAACTTCAAAAGCGATAAAGCCTCAGCGTCAGTTTTAGCCGTTGTAACGAAGGTGATGTCCATTCCAGTAATCTTATTGATTTTATCAATATTGATTTCAGGAAAAATGATTTGCTCCGTAACACCAAGCGTATAATTCCCTCGGCCATCGAAACTTTTATCATTGATTCCTCTAAAGTCACGGACTCGTGGAAGAGCAACAGCAATTAGTCGATCAAGGAACTCATACATCTGAACACCACGAAGTGTAACCCTACAACCGATAGGCATACCTTCTCTAAGCTTAAAGTTAGAGACAGATTTCTTAGCAATTGTAGAAACAGCTTGCTGCCCAGCAATTAAAGTCATTTCAGATACAGCCGTATCTACTAGCTTTTTGTCAGAAGTAGCAGCACCTACACCTTGGTTCAAGCAAATCTTGACCAATTTAGGAACTTGCATGATAGACTTATATTGGTATTGTTCTTGCAAAGCAGGAACAATTTCTTCCAAATACTTCTTCTTAAGTCGGGGAGTATAACTCATCACTTGATAATTTGACCACTTTTTTTAGAATAACGAACCAGCTTGCCGTCCACCAACTTTCGTCCTACTCTAGTAGGTTCGTTAGTATTCGGATCAATCAACATCAGGTTAGAGATGTGAATGGGCATTGGTATATCATTGATACCACCAGGTCTTTCAGCCGTAGGCTTATTATGCTTACGTGCGATGTTAATGCCCGATACGACAGCACGATTTTTATCGGCTAGAACGTTGAGGACTTCACCAGTGGAACCTTTATCCTTACCAGCGATAACTTCAACCTGATCACCTTTTTTGATCTTAACCTTGGGCTTGAATCTATTCCTTGACATGATTATAGAACTTCAGGAGCGAGGGAAATAATTTTCATAAAATCCTTGTCACGTAATTCACGAGCAACCGGCCCAAATATACGTGTACCTCGTGGTTCGTCTGCTGGATTCAGCAGTACCACGGCATTGTCGTCGAAGCGAATGTAAGAACCATCCTTACGGCGAATTTCTTTTTTAGTACGGACGACCACGGCACGAGAAACCGTACCTTTTTTGATACCACCAGGGGCAGCAGCCTTAACCGTTACTGTAATAATATCGCCAATGGAAGCGTATCGCCGCTTGGAACCACCCAAGACCTTGATACATAGAACTTCCTTTGCTCCGCTGTTATCGGCTACATTGAGCCTACTTTCTTGTTGTATCATTATTTAGCTCTTTCGATGATTTCAACTAACCGCCAACGCTTATTCTTGCTTAAAGGACGAGTTTCGGCAATTTTAACCGTATCGCCGATGCCACAAGAATTTTCTTCGTCATGGGCCATAAATTTGGTAGACTTTTTCACAAACTTCCCATAAATAGGATGTTGGAGACGGCGTTCAACCTTGACAGTGATGGATTTGTCCATCTTGTCACTGGTAACGATGCCCACCTTTTCTTTTCTAACGTTTCTCTTATTCTCCATAATAAGTGAGTGGATATATTTTCAAAAGAATCAACCGAATGATTTATCTTTTGGAAAAATTATCTATTAAAGATTACTTTCTTCTCCTTGCTCGTATTTTACTACGCTTAGCAATTTGGGTTTCAGTCATTTGACTTATCTCCCTGCTACGGAGCTCCGTTTTGATACGGGCAATATCCCTACGAGTTTCTTTGATCACATTAGGATTTTCTAGTCCAGTTACCGAATGGGTAAACTTTAACTTGTGGTACTCATTTTGAGTAGCCGTTAGCTCCTGTTGTAATTCATCAGCGGAAAGCGCCCTGATACCATCATTCTTCTTTGATGCCATTTTATTCAATTTAAAAAAGGAATCCCTTAGTTGAGCAAAAAATCTTAATCTACGTAATCCCTTCTAACTACAATCTTAGTGGCGCAAGGCAACTTTTGAGCAGCCAGGCGTAAGCCTTCTTCTGCGACAGCCCTAGGAACACCATCCATTTCAAACATAATGCGCCCAGGTTTCACAACAGCTACATAATGGTCTAGCGCACCTTTACCTTTTCCCATCCGAACCTCGGCAGGTTTAGAAGTAATAGGTTTGTCTGGAAAAATTCTAATCCACACTTTACCTTCCCTTTTCATATAGCGCGTCATCGCGATACGGGCGGCTTCAATCTGGCGGTTAGTAATTCGAGTAGCCTCTAAGGCTTTTAATCCGAATGAACCGAAGGCGATAGAACTTCCACGATTGGCATTGCCTTTCATACGTCCTTTCTGCTGCTTGCGATATTTTGTTCTTTTCGGCTGTAACATGATATAAAAATTTGAGCATTGATGCTTAAAAGAATAAAAGGTACAGAATTGCCCCTTTCACCGAAAAAGCTCGGCAAAGATAAGGGAAATATTCTGAATATCTTATTTTCTTCGGCTAAAATTTCGATTTCCTCTTCCTCCATCTCGATCTCTTCGAGGTTTTCGGCTATCACGGCGGCCTTGACCACCTTGATTACCACCACGTTTGTCCTTCTTCACCCCTAGATTTGGAGATAAATCTCTTTTGCCAAAAACTTCCCCATTAAAGATCCAAACCTTTACGCCAATCTTACCATAAACGGTTTGAGCTTCAACAAGAGCATAGTCGATATCTGCACGGAAAGTGTGTAATGGTGTTCGTCCATCTTTGTATTCTTCCGAACGAGCCATCTCAGCACCGTTCAAACGCCCAGAGATACGAACCTTAATACCTTCGGCACCAGCACGAATAGAAGCCTGGATAGACATCTTAATGGCACGACGGTAATTGATACGAGCTTCTAGTTGTTTGGCGATAGTTTCCGCAACGATATTTGCGTCCAATTCAGGCTTACGGATTTCAACGATATTGATCTGAACATCTTTACCCGTAAGTTTTTTCAACTCTTCACGGATACGATCCACTTCAGAACCACCTTTTCCGATAATAACACCAGGACGAGAAGTATGAATAGTGATGGTAATGCGCTTTAAGGTACGCTCAATCACAATTCGGGCAATTCCCCCTTTGTGAATACGAATTTTAAGGTATCTCCTTATTTTCTCATCTTCAACAACCTTGGCTCCAAAATCTTTGCCGCCAAACCAGTTGGAATCCCATCCTCTGATGATACCTAGACGATTACCGATTGGATTTGTTTTCTGACCCATAATATAATAGGTTGTAAGCTATTGTCGGAGCTAATACTAAACCAAGAAAAAAGCACTCAGCAAGAAATTAGCTACCAAAATTAATTATTAATCGATTTCTTCAATAAGTTCCACATCCTCGTCGACTTCCTGCCCCACAACATCTAACATCACCTTATTCTCGACAACGATAGTAACATGGTTAGTACGCTTGCGGATGCGATGCGCACGACCATAAGGAGCCGGACGGAAACGCTTGAGCTGTGGGCCGCCATCAACCAAAAGGGTTTTGATGTACAACTCATAATCATCAGGCTCAAGTCCAGTTTTTTGCTCCCAATTATTGATAGCCGATAAGAGCAATTTTTCCAACCACACAGCTCCTTCCTTCTTAGTATATTTCAAGACGTCCAAGGCCTTGTTGACATCCATACGACGAACAAGATCGGCAACCATACGCATTTTGCGCTCAGACATTGGACAGTTTCTTAGCTTCGCTACTGCTTCCATGATGGATAAATATTTAATAAATGAATGATGTAAAGCATAAAAAATGAGCAATAAATAGAAAAAGAGCGAATTACTTTTTCAGAGCAATCATTTTTTAAAAGATTGTCCAACGCTTATTTCTTCTTGCCACCGTGGCCGCGGAAATTGCGTGTAGGAGAAAATTCTCCTAATTTGTGACCTACCATATTTTCCGTCACAAAAACAGGAACAAAAGTTTTCCCGTTATGTACAGCAATGGTTAACCCTACAAAATCAGGGATAATCATTGAACTTCTAGACCAAGTCTTAATGACAGATTTTCTAGTGGACTCCTTGGCCTTAGCTACCTTTTTAAGCAACTTATGGTAAACGTAAGGTCCTTTTTTAATTGAACGAGCCATAATATATAGAAATGTTCGTGAATTAGAAATTGATGCAAAAAGAATTGAAAATTATTTCTTACGTCTAGTAATAATAAGACGGTTAGAAGATTTTTTCGGATTCCTTGTTTTTTGCCCTTTGGCCATAATCCCAGTTCGTGAGCGAGGATGTCCTCCTGAAGATTTACCTTCACCACCACCCATCGGGTGATCAACTGGATTCATCGCAACACCTCGAACTCTAGGTCTGCGTCCCAACCATCGGCTGCGACCAGCTTTTCCCTTAACTTGAAGTCCGTGGTCAGGATTAGAAACGGTACCGATAGTAGCTCGGCAAGTTAATAATATTTTCCTGGTCTCACTAGAGGGCAACTTAATGATAGCATACTTTCCTTCACGTCCCATTAAGGTAGCATTAGTGCCCGCGCTTCTAGCTAGGGCAGCACCACGGCCAGGATCCATTTCAATAGCATGGATGGTAGAACCTAAAGGAATTTTGCTTAGATAAAGGGTATTCCCAATATCTGGAGTAGCTTCTTTTCCAGAAACGACTTTGTCTCCTACTTTTAGTTTGTCTGGAGCGATAATGTATCGTTTTTCTCCATCTTTGTACGCTAAAAGCGCAATAAAAGCAGAACGGTTTGGATCGTATTCAATGGATTTTACTGTTGCGGGGATACCTTCTTTATCCCTTTTGAAATCGATAATACGATAACGACGCTTGTGTCCTCCTCCTCTATGCCTAATGGTACGATGACCTTCAGCGTTTCTTCCTCCAGATTTGCTCAATGGAGCAAGAAGACTTTTTTCGGGTTTGTTTGTCGTAACATCTTCAAACGTATTGGCAATTCGATGCCGTAACCCAGGAGTAGTTGGTCTAAACTTTTTTACTGGCATTACTAATGTTTTTTGTGAAATGTGGAGTGCGAAACGAATGAACAAGATAAAAAAGGCTCATTCGAATGCCAGAATGCTTCACGCTTCAACCTTCACATATATGAATAAATCAACCTAAGCTTCGCCGTAGAAATCAATCATTTCTCCTTGAGGAAGTGTAATGATAGCCTTTTTATAGGCTCCTACTCTACCCTTTAATACTCCAGATTTAGTCATTCTAGACTTAGCTTTCGCTGGAATAATCAAGGTATTGACAGATTTCACCCGAACGCTATACATGTCTTCAACTGCTTTTGCAATCTCAATCTTGTTAGCAGATTTGTTAACAAGAAATGTATATTTAGGTGTGTCCTCATTTTCAGAAAGTCGCTCCGACTTTTCTGTAATGATTGGCTTATAAAGTATATTCTTTGCCATTGTGGTAAGATTTTACCTGCCGTACAAAGTAACAAAAAGCTACTTGGCAAATGATTCTTTAATTTTTTCGATAGAACTCTCAGACAAGATCAAGCAATCAGAATTCATAATCTCATAAACGTTGAGATCGGTAGCTCTAGTTACTTGTGCCTTTTTGATATTTCGACTAGAAAGGAGTAGATCCTTATCTAAATCTCCAGTAACAAGAAGGCTCTTTTTCCCTGACAAGTTCAGGTTATTTAGAATATTTACATATTCACTTGTCTTAGGAGCGTCAAAGGTGAAGTCTTCTAAAATGATAACTTCTTCGGCTCTAACCTTACCTGACAAAGCTGATTTTCGAGCCAAAGTTTTGACTTTCTTGTTCATCTTTTGGTTGTAGGTTCTAGGTCTTGGACCGAAAATACGTCCACCTGTTCTAAAGATGGGACTTCTAAGACTACCAGCACGAGCAGTACCCGTACCTTTTTGACGCTTGATTTTTCTAGTAGAAAAAGAAATCTCACCGCGTTCTTTTGCTTTATGCGTACCTTGGCGTTGGTTAGCCAAGTATTGTTTTACAGCAAGATAAAGCACATGGTCATTGGGCTCAATGCCAAAAATATCTTCCGGCAAATCGATCTGCTTACCAGTCTTTTCACCCTGTATGTTTAATACTTCAAGTTTCATAGCTAGATTACTTCTCAATGATGACAAATCCTCCCTTTGGGCCAGGAACAGCGCCATTGATTAGGAGTAAATTCTTTTCAGGAAAAACTTTTATGACTTTCAAGTTTCTCGTTTTGACTCTATCGCCACCTGTGCGGCCAGCCATACGCATTCCCTTAAAAACCCTAGCAGGATAGGACGCTGCACCAATCGAACCCGGTGCTCTCATTCTATTATGCTGCCCGTGTGTGGCATCTCCTACACCTCGGAAGTTGTAACGTTTGACAACCCCTTGAAATCCTTTACCTTTAGAGGTACCTATTGCATTAACGAGGTCACCTTCTTCGAAGATCTCATCAACAGAAATGGATTCTCCAAGAGATTTTTCAACGATGTCAAAATCTCTAAATTCCACTAACCTTCTAAGAGGCTTAGCATCTGCTTTCTTGAAGTGCCCACGAAGTGGGGCTGTGGTATTTTTCTCTTTAGCTTCTCCGTATCCCAACTGAACTGCATTGTACCCGTCAGAGTCTTCGTCCTTAATTTGTGTAACCACACAAGGACCAACTTCAACAACAGTACAAGCTATATTGCGTCCAGCCTTATCGAAAATGCTGGTCATACCGATTTTCTTACCTATTAGGCCGTTCATAATTCTAATTTAATAGATGTTAACAAAAAAATACAATTGAGCAAGTTTTTTTAAAGACACTCTTGTAGAATAACTGTCTAAAAACTACTTATTCATATTTTTTACTACGTCAATTTAACCTGAATGTCTACACCACTAGGTAATTCTAGCTTAGACAGGGCGTCAACTGTTTTTTGAGTTGGCGTATAAATTTCAATCAAGCGTTTGTGAGTACAAACTTGAAATTGTTCCCTAGACTTCTTATTGACGTGAGGTGAACGGAGAACGGTGAAAATCTTTTTCTCTGTGGGCAGAGGAATCGGGCCAGTTACTACAGCGCCGCTGTTCCGAACCGTCTTCACGATTTTCTCCGTTGACTTATCCACCAAATTGTGGTCATAAGAGCGGAGTTTAATTCTAATTTTCTGATTCATTACCCTTTATTAATGATGAATAGATAAATCTACTATAAGTATACAAGAAAGGAAGTGAGTAAGTTGCCCTATCACCTCCTCTAATTCTTATCTTAGCTAGTTGCGTTTTTAATTACTTCTTCTGAAATTCCTTTAGGAGCCTCAGCATAATGAGAGAACTTGCGCGTCCAGAAGTAATTGTACGCAATTGAGTTACATAACCGAACATTTCAGATAATGGTACATCGGCAACGATAGAGATAGCACCTCCAGAACGAGTCTCTTGGCTTTTCGGCATACCTCTACGACGATTTAAATCACCGATTACATTTCCTGTATATTCTTCAGGTGTAGTCACCTCTAATTTCATAATAGGCTCAAGGATGACCGGCTTACATTTTCCAGCGGCAGCACGGAAACCTTCTTTAGCACAAAGCTCAAAGGCAATTGGCTTAGAATCCACTGCGTGTGTAGAACCATCAAACAAGCGTACTTTCATACTGTCAATTCCGTATCCTGCAAGAACACCGTTGTCCATCATGGCATTAAAACCTTTTTGAACAGATGGGATTAATTCTCTAGGAATAGAACCACCTACGATGTTATTTACGAATTGCAGACGAACTTTACCATCTTTGAAATCGTCGCTGTCTAAAAATTCTTGGTCAGCAGGCCCTAAGTCGAACTGGATATCGGCAAAGAGACCAGACCCCCCCGTTTGCTTTTTCAAGCGCTCGCGGTGCGTAACCATGTTAGTTAGAGCTTCTTTGTAGTTTACTTGAGGCTCACCTTGGTTACATTCTACCTTGAATTCACGTTTTAGACGGTCAACGATGACCTCTAAGTGTAGCTCCCCCATACCACTAATGATAGTTTGAGCAGTATCTTCGTCATAACGAACTTTGAAAGTAGGATCTTCTTCAGCTAGCTTAGCTAGAGCCATACCCAACTTTTCAAGGTCTTTTTGTGTTTTAGGCTCAATGGCTATCCCGATAACAGGGTCGGGGAAAGTCATATTTTCCAATATGATAGGATGCTTCAAATCACAAAGTGTATCTCCAGTTCTCAGGTCTTTAAAACCAACACCAGCAGCGATATCCCCAGCTTCAACTCTAGAAATAGGGTTTTGCTTGTTAGCATGCATTTGGTAAATACGAGAGATGCGTTCTTTTTTGCCAGAGCGAGTATTCAGTACATAAGAACCTGCATCTAAAGCACCAGAATAAGCACGGAAGAAAGCCAAACGACCGACATAAGGATCCGTTGCGATTTTGAAAGCAAGTGCACTAAAAGGCTCATCTACACTTGGCTTACGAGAAATCGGCTCATCTGTATCAGGATTGACACCTTCAATTGCTCCTTTATCTAAAGGAGAAGGTAAAAATGCACAAACTGCATCCAATAATAACTGAACACCTTTGTTCTTAAAGGCAGAACCGCACATCATTGGTACAAACTTCATATCAATAACCGCTTGGCGGATAGCAGTACGAAGCTCTGCTCTAGTAATAGAATCAGGATCTTCGAAGAATTTCTCCATCAAAGCATCATCATATTCAGCAACAGCCTCTACTAGCTTTTCGCGGTATTCTTCTACAGTACCTTTAAGATCTTCAGGGATAGGAATAACTTCAAAGGAAGCCCCTTGGGTCTCATCATCCCAAACAATCGCCTGATTGTCTAATAAGTCAACAACACCTCTAAAGTCATCCTCTGAACCAATGGGAATAACTAAAGGTACAGGCGTAGAACCTAATTTATCTTCGACTTGACGGCAAACTTCAAAGAAATCTGCGCCAGAACGATCCATTTTGTTTACAAATCCAATACGAGGAACTTTGTAACGGTCAGCTTGTCTCCAAACCGTTTCTGATTGTGGCTCAACACCACCAACGGCACAGAATAAGGCTACTGTACCATCTAAAACACGAAGGGAACGCTCTACCTCCACGGTAAAGTCAACGTGTCCTGGAGTGTCAATAATGTTGATGGTAAAGTTTTTATCATCCCAATCCCAGCTAGTTTTTGTAGCTGCTGAAGTAATGGTAATCCCTCTTTCTTGCTCTTGTACCATATGATCCATGGTAGCCGCTCCATCGTGTACTTCACCAATTTTATGAGTAACACCAGTATAATAAAGAATACGCTCAGTAGTCGTAGTTTTCCCCGCATCAATGTGTGCAGCAATACCGATATTCCGAGTCCTACTCAAATCTTTGCTAGACGTGTTCACCTTTTGTGCTTTTTTAACTTCTTGAGTAATCAATTTAGTAAATTTGGGTTGTTATTATTGCAAAAAATTAAACTCTAAAATGGGCAAAGGCTCTGTTAGACTCCGCCATCTTGTGCGTGTCTTCTTTCCTTTTTACCGCTGCTCCTTCCCCTTTGGCCGCAGCCATAATTTCAGAAGAAAGTTTTTGAGCCATCCCTTTACCACTTCTTTTTCTTGCAAACTTAATCATCCAATTGATGCCGATAGACAACTTACGTGCTGGACGAATTTCTGTAGGGATTTGATATGTAGAACCACCGACTCTTCGGCTTCTAACTTCGACGCTAGGAATAACGTTATTTAATCCTTTTTTCCACAATTCATGTGGATTCTCACCTGTTTTTTCTGCAACAATGTCCATTGCATCATAAAACACTTTGAAGGCTACGGATTTTTTGCCATCCAACATAAGGTTGTTGACAAATTGAGTTACTAGAATATCTCCAAATCTTGGATCTGGAGCAAGTATCCGCTTCTTCGGTTTCCTTTTTCTCATGGTAGTATAAAAAGTTTAAGTTGCTGCGGCCTCAATAAAGTAGGCACTCTTCACCCCGAAAACCAGGGGATTACATCAACAATTAATTATTTCTTCTTCTTAGGTCGTTTAGTACCGTACTTAGAACGACTCTGTAATCTATCCGTTACCCCTGCTGTATCAAGCGCTCCACGAACGATTGTGTAACGTACACCCGGCAAATCTTTTACTCTACCTCCACGGATAAGTACGATGGAGTGTTCTTGTAAGTTATGCCCTTCACCAGGGATATACGCGATAACCTCTAAGCCATTAGTTAAACGTACTTTAGCCACTTTTCTAAGTGCTGAGTTAGGCTTCTTTGGAGTAGTCGTATAAACACGAGTGCATACGCCACGTTTTTGTGGACATGAATCTAAGGCTCTTGATTTAGAGGGAGTGATAATTTGTTTCCTTCCCTTGCGCACGAGTTGGTTTATCGTAGGCATATAATTGTTATTTTAAACGACGATGCTGTAAATATTTTCAAATCAGAGAAGGCGATATTTCTTTTTTGCTTTAAACCCTTGATTTTACTAGGGTTTTTGACTGTTAAGAGCATACCTTGCCTTCAAAAGCGAATGCAAAGATAATTAGATTCTTCGGGAATTCAAAAAGTGACTTACTTTTCTTGCAAAGAAGTTCCATAAATCAGGGATTTTTTACCTTTTTTTATTCTTTTTTGACTTTAGAAATTGTACTCCAGTCTTAGTCTTCTCCTACATCTTAAGAAGATTAAACACTATAAATCAAAATTTTAGATAAAAGTAACTATTTTATAGAACTCGTTTTAGATTTTTCTAAAGATTTTAACAAAATTATTTTTTATTCCTATTTTTTTTGTTGGATTTAGCACGAGGGATGGAGTTTGTGAGTCGATACGTTTGATTTTCGCACGACTACGGGTTTAGCATCTTGCTATTTTGTTCAGAATAGCGGTTTCCTTTCTGCCTAGTACTTTTAGCCATAATTTCTATCTATTTATCAAGGAGATGCAGCCCCGATAGTAGTGGTATAAGGTGCTGATGAAGGTGTGTGAAGCAAAGGGTGTGGATGGCTGACGTTTAGGAAGACTGCCGCACCCTTATGCTGAACCACCTGAGACAGTAGCGAATACAAACGGATAGCGGGATTAGCTGCCCAAAAACGGCTAAATGCTTTAATATCAAGTAATTCACATGTAATTTCAGCTCAGGGTTTAAGCGCGTGCCCTCGTCTTTGCCAAAAACTAGCAGTCGACCAGCGTTTTTCTTCCTTATAAAATTCTTCTCTTGTTTTTAGATAGGCATCATGTTCTGCGAAGGTTAGTTTTTCGTATTTTTCTAGTCCACTTTCCCATTTTCCTTTGAAAAAATCTAAGGTAGCGTAGGCTCCTAATATTCCTGAACGTAAAGCTTTTAGGATTCCATTTGAAGAAAGTGGGTCTAAAGTGTAGGCAGCATCTCCTACAGCAATCCACTGTTTTCCTCCCATTTTGGAAAGGAAAAAAGAGGCGGCAGAAAATGCTTCTAATGCTCCTAGGAATTGAAGGTCTAAGCTCCGTTTTTTTACTTCTTGTGTTTTTTCTAAGTAGGCTAGAAATGAGTTTTGCTCCAAAATGTTTAGTTTTTTACTTAGATCGGCATCGGTCATAAAAGCAACGGCTTGTTGATTTTGGTTCGTTCCTGCGGTATACCACCAACCATTTTCTACCGCTTCTACTAGGGTTGATTTATCAGGTTTTTTATTACTATTTTTCGATTCGAAAATCCCGAAAACCGCTATTAGGTGATCTATAAATTGTTTTTCTGCTCCCATTCGTTTAGCAAAGGCACCGTTTCTGCCTGAAGCATCTATCACGAATCGAGTCGTTATGGAATTTAGGATATCTTTTTCTTTAGTGATTAATTGTATTTGCTCGTTTGAGTCTTTATGCCTTATATATTGTGTATTGGAAAGGCAAGTAATCCCGATTGCTTCAGCGATATCTTGTAAAAGACGATCAAACACCTCACGATCTACATGCCAGCCTTGGCCTTCGGTTTGGTAGATAAATTCATTCGAATGAAGGACTTCACTTCCCCAGATAGCACTGGTTCCGTATGTTGGCAGGAAATTCTTTGCAAGAAATTGTGGCCAAACGCCTATTCGTCTCAATAGGCTTCCTGCATGTGGAGAAAGACTTTCTACAGCTCTGTGCTTTCTGCGATTATCGTGGAGCAAGATTATGGATAATTCGGGTGCATGTTGCTTGATGGTTAAGGCGGCGGCACAAGCGGCTGGCCCTGCTCCTATTATAGTAATGTCTGAAGTGTATGTCATTCTTTACTAGTTAAAATTAAACGTCTCTATAATACAATTTCCTCTCTTCCTTTAACAATTTTATGGTTTTCTTTTTCTAAAAAATACTAGAGATTTCCCTCATCGTCCAGCAGCACAACGAAAACCATTTTGCAGTGAATTAAAACAAATTTATTGATACAACTTGATTTTTCGAAGTAAATTATTCATCTTTGCAATGTTTATTTATCTGGTAGATCATTTAGCAGCAAATTTAAAAAATAAAACGAAGACAAATGAACAGCGAGAAACAAAACAAAATCATTGTATTTGAGAGTAAATCTATACGGAGTACATGGCATAATAATGAGTGGTGGTATGCAATTGCAGACATTGTGTCCATATTAACTGACAGTAAAAACCCAACAGGTTACTTAAAAGACATGCGCAGAAGAGACAAGGAACTAGCCAAAGGGTGGGGGCAAATTGCCACCCCCCTTTCAATTGAAACTAAAGGAGGCAAACAAAGGGTAAATTGCGCCAACACCGAAGGTATTTTTCGCATCATTCAATCCATTCCTTCTCCTAAGGCGGAGCCCTTTAAACGATGGCTAGCTAAAGTGGGTTATGAGCGAGTTCAAGAAATTGAAAATCCAGAACTTGCAGCAGAACGAGCAAGGAAGTATTATCAGGAACTAGGCTATAGCGACGACTGGATAGCCAAACGCATTCAATCTATCGAAATTCGAGGAAAACTCACGGACGAATGGAAAAACCGACAAGTACAAGAAGGTCAAGAATACGCCATTTTGACTGCCGAAATTTCAAAAGCGACTTTTGGACTTACTCCTTCTATGCATAAAAATGTAAAGAAGCTAGATCGTGAAAATCTTCGTGATCATATGACTGACTTAGAATTGATCTTCACGATGTTAGGTGAAGCCTCGACAAGGGAAAAAACTATTGAGGACGATGCTCAAGGTTTTTTAGAAAACAAAAAAACGGCTCAAGCTGGTGGAAGAGCAGCAGGGAAAGCGCTTGATGCTTATGAGCAGGAAACAGGCAAAAGTGTTGTTTCGAACAAAAACTTCAAGCACCAAATTGAAGAAGTCAAAAAGCGAAAATCATTGAAAAATAAGTCGTAAATTATTGATATAAAGGCATAGACCTTTGGGCAAAAAAATCTTCTTTTTCTGAGAAAAAGTTAGCGAAGAACGTGGAAATTCTTCGCTAACAATCATGCTTATTTCTCTATTTTTTAGGTGGCAATGGGATAGCTGGTGCTTGCCCTGCCCCCAATTTTTCGTCATCGCGTTCTACTTCTGCATAGGTTGGGCCATTAGGAATGTTAACCATTTTGACAAACCCTAACCATTTCCATGCGGTCACCATCTTTAAATCGCCCTCTTTCCCTTGTGGGATACCCCGTGCCCAATCAGCCTGTTGCCCATTTTCAAGGAAGACTTGCAATGGACGGTGCGCAGGCCACCAAAGTGTTGTATTAACCTGTTGCTTAAGCTTTTCGTAATGCGTACTGGGATTGAGTTTGTTCCAATCATCGTAAGTTACGTCAATGTCTTGAGAACTACATTCGTTGAAAACTGATTGCCATGGTAAGGCCGAATACTTGGTTATAT
This sequence comes from Saprospiraceae bacterium, assembly GCA_020631545.1. GTDB lineage: Bacteria > Bacteroidota > Bacteroidia > Chitinophagales > Saprospiraceae > JAHDHB01. Next base: position 15,716 of record JAHDHB010000080.1, read on the forward strand.
CCCCTGGTTCTAGACCATCATCAATTGCATTTAATGGATTTAATTGTGGTTGCTCATAGATATTCAACCCTGAGGTTGAGCCTACATTATCCGATTGCATGGAAGGGAGGTAGGCCATATTGGCGTTGATTCTGAATGTTTTATAAAAAGTACAAACGAGAGTTCTACTGCTACTACTAAGAAAGTAGGAGGCTATAGAATCGCGGTGCGTGTGTGGCGGTGGCATAGTGGGAGTGCTCTCGCGCTGCGTTTCCACCTAAACATAATTAATTCAAGCACTTGTTTAAATCTTCTGCCACAGCAAAGACGTAGCACGTTCAGCTATCCCACAAAGCAGCCGCCTCAAACGTACCACGTCGAGTTTTTTGCTGCTTGTAATCTCCTGAAATTTTAGGCTTTTGTATCGGCAGTTTTTAAAATCGTGAATTCCCTCGACCTGTACAAACCTCAAAGCTAGAGTTACAAAGGGCTTGCTGATATTTAG
>JAHDHB010000672.1 GCA_020631545.1 Saprospiraceae bacterium
AAAAAAATCACCACATCTCAAAAAATCTCTATTCTCCATTCCTTTTTCTCCATTAAAAAACCCTATCTTTGCCGAACGTTTTAAAAAAGGGTACGTAATGAAAAAGTTCACGGCATTTGACATCCCTTTTGCAGGCTTGAAAGAAAAGATGCATCAGTTTGAATATCAAATAGATGACAGTTTTTTTTCGAATTTCGAAGATACTTTAATCAAGGAAGGGAAAGTAAATGTGCAGTTAGAATTGGTTAAACAGCCTAATGTTTGTGTTTTAGAATTTGGTATAGAAGGAACGATTGTAACTCCTTGTGACCGATGTTTAGAGGATTTTGATTTGAAAATACAAGCAGAAGAACGATTATTGTTGAAATTCAGTGAAGAGCCTAGGGAAGAGGAAGAAGTTATTTATTTATTGCCCGGCACGGAAACGATTAACGTCGCGCAGTATATTTATGAATTCATATCCTTGTCGATTCCTATCCGAAAAGTACATCCTGACGATGAAGATGGCTATTCGGGCTGTAGCGACGAGTATAATGATTATATCAATGACGAGCCTCAAGATCCTCCAGCGGAAAACCCGCTTTGGCAGGAACTGCAAAAGTTTAAGAAGAATTAAGTTTTAGGAAAGATTTATTAGTGAAGAGTTAAAAGTGAAGAGTTAGTAGTTGACCGTTTGGTGACTATTTGGCTTCTTTTGATGAAGACTTTGAAATTTCCGTTCAATCCAATAAAAATAGCTAGCAATGGCACATCCTAAGAGTAAGATATCGAAGCAGCGTAAAAGAAAGCGTCGTACACACAAGAAATTGGCGATGCCTAACGTGACGAAATGTCCTAACTGTGAGTCTCCTGTCTTGCGCCACCGTGTTTGTGGAGCTTGTGGACAGTATAGAGGTAAGCAAGCTATCGCTTACGACGAAGCATAGGTTCTTTTAATTCAGAATTTGAAATTACCCTTAAGCTCGGTCGTAATCGAGTCATTTCCTAGAGAAAATCTTTAAGGGAATTGCAACTTCTAAATTCGATAAGAAAAAGCCATTAGCTCCCATAATTGTATGCGGGGCTTTTTGGGTTTCTCCTTTAGAAAAAATCACCTTATGAAAACCATCATCAATTCTCCAAACGCGCCTTCGCCTGTAGGGCCTTATAATCAGGCTGTTCTAGCCAACGGTGTTCTTTATGGAGCTGGACAAATAGCGCTTGACCCTGCTACTGGAAATCTGGTCAAAGGAAGCATCGAAGAAGAGACGCACCAAGTCCTAAAAAACATAAAAGCCGTTTTATCTGCTGCGGAAATGAACTTTGAACACCTCGTTAAGTGTTCTGTATTTGTATCCGACATGGAACTGTACGGAAGAATCAATAACGTGTACTCGCAATATTTTAACGATGAGACCGCTCCGGCAAGAGAATTAGTAGAAGTAGCGAATTTGCCGAAGTATGTGAACATTGAAATCTCTTTCATCGCGGTGAAGTAGGCAAAAAAAATCGCCACTCCTTTGTGTTTTCTTTGTGCTCTTTGTGGCCAAAAAAACACGCAGCACTAAATATTTAATTTTTTAAGCGATAATATTATAATGTCTGAAGCAAAGAAAAAACAAGTTTTATCCTGTATTCAACCTACTGGGAATATGCACTTTGGGAATTATTTCGGTGCAGCCAAAAACTATGTAGATTTACAAGATAAGTATGACTGCATCTATGGCGTCGTGGATTACCATGCGATGACCATGCCTTATAAATCGGATAAACTTCGACAAAATACTTGGGAGATGATCTTAAAGCTCCTTGCTGTAGGTGTGAAGTTAGAAAATTTGTTTATCCAATCGCTTATCCCAGAACATGCGGAACTGGGTTGGATTTTTAATTGCTTCTGTTCTTATGGCGAACTTACTCGAATGACCCAATTCAAGGACAAATCTGTTCAGGTGAAGGATAAAGCGAAGGATTCTTTCGTTTCTGCTGGGCTTTTTGGTTATCCTGTTTTGCAAGCAGCAGATATTTTGATTTATCATGCTGATTATGTTCCTGTAGGGAAAGATCAAGAGCAGCATTTAGAGCTTACTAGGAATATCGCAAATCGTTTTAATAGCCAAATCGGTAAAGAATATTTCGTTTTACCAGAAGCTTTGTACACGGATTTACCAAAGGTAATGTCTACGGCTGATCCTACGCGTAAGATGAGTAAGAGCGCTGGTGAAAAGCACTACATCAATGTTTTTGGTGATGAAAAACGAATCCGCAAGCAGGTGAAATCTGCGGTGACGGATGCGGGGCCTAGTACGATGCCTGTAGATGCGGCAACTGGAATACGGGAACAAGGAGCTGGTGTCAAAAATCTCTTTGAACTGTTGAAAGCTTGTGGTGAGGAAGAGCAACATGCGGCGTTGCTAGCAAAATACAATGAGGCTTCTTTGGGATATGGCGATTTAAAAGGTGCTGTAGCGGAAGCTTTAGTCGCGGTATCGCTCCCTTTCAAGGAAAGAAAGGCCGAATTTACGGCAGATAAGAAGCAAGTGAAGTATCAAATCCAACAATCTTCTGCCGCAATTCGTAA
>JAHDHB010000081.1:0-3056 GCA_020631545.1 Saprospiraceae bacterium
CTTTGGAGGGACCCCGTATCCCTATCGGGGGACAGACAGAGGGTTGTACGCTGTGCGATGCGAACAACTCTTTCCCCAGCCCCTTCTCTCCAAAGAGAAGGGGAGACACCTTGTTTTACAGGGTTTTAGGGTTAAGAAAATAGGGTTTTAGAGAGCAAGGAATTGCAATTTTACTTTGAAGAATATAAATGGATTGAGACTTCTTGAATAAAGCACAAATCTCAAGGAGCGAGCTTGTTCTCCCTTTGGAGGGAGATGTCGACAGACAGAGGGTTGTACGAAAAAGAAACTTTCGCGATTCCATAGCTACGGATTTCAACCCAAAGATAACGGCATCTCAAAAAATCATCTACGCCGTATTTTCGCTAATGCCTTTGGTGAGGGTTTTTACCAATTGGAATTCACTGAGGAAAGTTTTAGCGATGACCCGAATAATCGTGTAAGCAGGAATGGCAAGAACCATCCCCGTAATGCCGCCAAGTTTAGCACCTACTAGGATGATGATGAATATTTCTAGGGGATGCGCCAAGACGCTGTTCGAAAAAATGAAAGGTTGAAGGATGAAGTTATCCAGCATTTGCATACAACCAAAGACGATAGCCACTTTCCCAATCATCGGAAGCATAACAAGATAAAAATCGGCTTCCAGGTTCGAAGAAATAGCAATGAAAACGCCAAAGGCACCTCCAATAGCTGGCCCTACATAGGGAATAACATTAATCAGCGCAGCAAAAAAGCCAATCAAGATCGCATTGGGGACACCGAAAAGACCGAGGCCAGAGGATACGAATATCGTAATAATCGTTACTTGCAGCACGATACCACCGAAATACCGGGTAAGTAATTTAATCGAATTGTCAATAATATTCGTGACTTCTTGCTTGTATTTTGGTGGCGTGATGAGGATCAACATATTGACGAAAAGCCCTTGTTCTTTAAGAAAGAAGAAGGTGACGAAGATGATGGAGAAGAAGGCAATGAGTAAATTCCCCGTAAATCCAAGTAGCGAACCAAAAATACCAGATACGCGCGAAGGTTCAAGCGTTTTGAAAAGATTCTCAAGTAGAACATCCTTGATGCCTGAGTCTCCCAAATCACCAAAACGAGCACTGATTTCGGCTATAGGCTGCTCGAACGTACGCGTGATAGCGCTGTAATCTACATTAGCCAGGTTTTGTGCTTGGGTGAAGATGAGGGGAGCAAATAGAGCGAAAAAAGCAAAAATGATCACAAAATAGACCGTCAACGTCATAACGGCTGCTAAACTCGGGCCTACTTGGAATTTTTTGATTTTTATTTTTTGAAATAAACGCATGATGGGTTGACCTATTAAGGACAAAACCCAAGCTATAATAAGGTAGGAAATAATGTCGGCAAAATACCAGATGATCCAGCCCACTACCAGAGTGGTTATGACGCCTAGAATTATTCGATTGAGGTTCTTCATGTTATATGATCAAAGGTTGTGTGCAAGTGACTTCCTGTTTTTTAGAACAATACAATAGGAGGCCACGCTAAAAAGGCGCTTTCTCTAAATAAGATGTAAGAAGTATGATCTTTATTATTTGCTAGCAAATAATAATTTACGCCATGAGGAGTTCCTACATCTTACATCATAAAGCTTGTTTTTTGCAATGCAAGTTTTTAGAGTGGCCTCTGATATTTTATAGTCATCTAAAATAGAAAAATCATTTAATATTTACTACTTCTAGACTCCTTTTTTCATGGTTTAATACAAGCACTCGCGGGTTTCCTAGCGCGGCCAATGCTTTCAATACAAAGCCTTATCCTCCTTACTTGCCCAAGCTTTAAAAACCTTATTCCCTTCCTCCTGCAACAGTTGCGTCATTTGAATAGCTCTTTGCTCGATGGGTAGAGGTATTTCTTTGTAAATGAAGTCATCATCAAAATTGATAGCTGCTGCATCTTCCCTTGAACAAGCATAAACTATTCGCTCTGGGCGTGCCCAATAGATGGCGCCCAAACACATCGGACAAGGCTCGCAAGAAGTATAAATCACACAGCCATCCAACTGAAAAGAACTCAAGTTTTTGCAAGCATCTCGAATAGCAACCACTTCAGCGTGAGCCGTTGGATCATTCGTAGACGTCACTCGATTATTCCCTCGGCCTACAATTTTCCCATCTTTGACGATGACGGCTCCAAAAGGACCTCCTTCGTTGTTTTCCATACCGTTACGAGAAAGTTGAATCGCTTCTCGAATAAATTTCAAATCCTCCTCGTTTGTTTTTGCAGGAGCATCGCCAAAAGGTAGAATGAATTTTCCTTGAGCATCTCGTGGTATCTCAAACGTCCAAGCAACCGCATCGGTATTCAAAGCTCCATAGATATGCGGATAGAGTTCCTTCCCACCCGAAGTATTTTCATACACAATAGGCTTGTTCACCTTGTCGCAGTCAATCAGTAGTAAAACCATGTCTCCTGTCTTTGGCGCATGCTTTGCCAAAGAATTCGCTACTTGGTTTTCAGTAGAATTATGGATAAAACCTTCTTCTTCAAGTGATGGAGGTGCGTAGCTCCCTGCTTTTTTTGCTGCTTCCCAAACGGTCTTTAGCGTGAAATGAAAAATGGGTGTTTGCATCGTTTATTTAGTTAAGAGTTAGGAGTTTATAGTTAGGGGCTGCTTGGGTAGTTAACGTAAATCTTTTATAGTTAATGCTTTGGAAAATCTTCAAAAACAAAATAATGTAGATTTCGCATTCAAAGTTCGTAAAGATTATCTTTCTCTCAAAGCTTTTAGCTATAGAAAAAGAGGGATTTATAAAATTAACTTCATATACACTGCGGAGATATCCCTCCCCACCCCCTTTCCATAAACCCTCCTTCACAGAGAATTTTGAAATTATCCATGAAGACTACGACGATAATTTCCTAAATTTGTGGCCGTAACGTTGGCTTTAGCCGACAAGTTGCGTTTGGAAACAAGCAAGCTTTCCGTTTGGAAGAAAAGAATAGGGCGAGACTAAAAAAATGGAAGGTTTTAGCTAGGCATTTAGCTTTTAGACTGAATCTCAACTTACGTACAAGGAACAACT
>JAHDHB010000081.1:3066-16053 GCA_020631545.1 Saprospiraceae bacterium
AAAAATATTTAAAAAATTTTTTTTTTTTTGGGCTTGGGGGTTTTGAATTTTGCAATCAAATAAAAAACGACCGGATTGTAAAATCATGGTGCTAACGAAAACGAATAAAAGCGAAAGTAATACACGCTATGCACAAGGCGGCGTGGCTGCGGTTTGGAACCACGAAGTGGATACCCATTCCAAACACATCGAAGATACCTTAGATGCTGGGGATGGTCTTTGTGACCAACATATTGTAGATATTGTGGTGAAGGAAGGACCAGAACGTGTCCAAGAAATCATCGACTGGGGCACTCGTTTCGACAAGGGAAAGGGAGATGGTTATGATCTAGGAAAAGAAGGAGGCCATTCCGAAAATCGGATTCTGCATTATAAAGATTTGACAGGTTGGGAAATTCAGCGAGCCTTGAATGAAGAGGTGAAGCGTTACCCAAATGTGACCTTTCACGACCACTATTTTGCCGTCGATTTATTGACACAACACCATCTAGGTCATGTCGTTACGAGAGTAACACCAAATACGGAATGCTATGGGGCTTATGTCTTGAACTTGGCGACAAAAACGATTGAGTTGATACTCGCCAAATCTACGGTTTTGGCTACTGGTGGCGCTGGTCAGATTTATCGAAATACAACAAATCCCGTCATTGCTACGGGCGATGGTATTGCCATGGTTTATCGAGCAAAGGGAAGAATGGAAAACATGGAATTTGTTCAATTCCACCCGACGGCCTTGTTCAATCCTGCAGGGGAAAACCCTGACTTCCTAGTGTCGGAAGCTGTGCGTGGGTATGGCGCTATTTTAAAAACACCTGAGGGAGAGGAATTTATGAAAAAATATGATGAGCGTGGCTCCTTGGCTCCTCGTGATATTGTGGCTAGAGCAATTGATAATGAAATGAAAACGCGTGGTGCGGATTTTATGTGTTTGGATTGCCGTGATTTGGATTTTGAAGGCTTCAAAGCGCATTTCCCTACCATCTATGATAAATGTATGAGCCTGGGAATCGATCCGTTTAAGCAGATGATTCCTGTCGTTCCGGCCGCCCATTATCTCTGTGGAGGGGTGAAAACGGACGAATTTGGCCAGTCTTCTATCAAACGGCTCTATGCTTGTGGGGAATGCACTTCCACCGGCCTGCACGGAGCGAACCGTCTAGCCTCCAATTCACTGCTAGAAGCCATGGTCTTCGCACACCGCATCCAATTGGATATGGACAAAAAATTGGATAATTGGGGGTGGGAAACTCGTATTCCCCAATGGAATACCAAAAGTACGATGGATCCAAAAGAGATGGTCCTCATCACTCAAAGTATCAAGGAACTCAAAGAGATCATGAGCAGTTATGTAGGTATTGTACGCTCTAATGTGCGTTTGAAAAGAGCAAAAGATCGCTTATGGTTGCTTTATGGAGAAACAGAAGCCCTTTACGGCTCTACTACGCTATCCCCTCAGCTTTGTGAGCTGCGAAATTTGATTACGATAGGCTACTTGGTAACGACTTCTGCCGCCATGCGGCGCGAAAGCCGTGGCTTACATTTCACGACAGATTATTCGGCTAAAAATGATTTTATTGAGACGATGATTCTTTAATCGGAATTTTACAAGTAAGACATCAGGTAATGACTTGATATAATTTCGTCCCCCGAATGAATTCGGGGGCTACGGAAAAGAGCTTACAACGAATTGGGTGCTTCTCGCTAAGGTAATTCCCCATTCGTAATTCGTAATTCATAATTAATCAAGAAACGTCAATGACTTTTCGTTTCAATTCAAAGCTTTTGCCAAGGTAGACTTTGCGTACCATTTCGTCAGCCGCTAGTTCCTCGGCTGTGCCGGCTTTCAGAATATTCCCCTCAAACATCAAGTAAGCTCTGTCGGTGATGGACAGCGTTTCTTGGACGTTGTGGTCGGTGATTAGGATACCGATATTCTTGGTTTTCAGTTTCGCCACGATGTATTGAATGTCTTCGACCGCAATCGGATCAATCCCCGCAAAAGGCTCATCAAGCAAGATGAACTTTGGGCTAACAGCCAAGGCGCGAGCAATCTCTGTACGCCTACGCTCCCCACCAGAAAGGGTATCTCCTCGGCTTTTCCGTACCTTATCCAATCGAAACTCCTCAATAAGCTGCTCCAATCTTTCCTTTTGATCTTGCTTGGATAAAGGAGTCATTTCCAAGACAGAACGAATATTTTCTTCAACAGTAAGTTTGCGAAAAACGGAAGGTTCTTGCGGCAAATAGCCAATTCCTTTTTGAGCGCGCTTGTACATGGGCAAGCTCGTAATATCCTCCTCATCCAAAAATACTTGTCCAGAATTTGGGCGAATAAATCCCACCGTCATGTAAAACGTAGTGGTTTTCCCCGCACCATTCGGCCCCAATAAACCAACGATTTCGCCTTGGTTGACTTCCAAAGAAACTTCTTTAACAACGGTTCTTCTTCCGTAACGTTTTACTAGGTTTTTTGCGTTCAAGATCATGTGAAAATATTAAATGGTGAGTTTACTCCGATACGCTAGAGAAAGCAGTAGCCTTCGAGTTCTACAGCAAGGGATTTTACCCCCTTGATTCGCTTAACTACTTTTAGGAAACTTAAAGGTTTGCAAAACACTTTCCAAAATAGGATCGTCTTCAGGATTGTATTTTTCCTTGAGTCGATAGCCCCAAAAACGGCCAACGCCACTCCAAAAGGACGCTTTAACCCCTCCTTTTAGTTCTCGAATAAGATCAAAGGTAGAAATATCTAACTCCCGCTCAATCATTTCCGTCAAAATTTTTCCTTGCGTTTTGGTAAGGTTCTTCAAAGGATCTTCGTACTTGGCTTTCAACTCTTTTTGTAAGCTTTTGATGTATTTTTTACGTTCTCGCCGCTTAGAGTCCTTCGAAAATGCTTCCACTTTACGAAAAACCTCAATGGCTTCAACGGCATATGGATAAACCTTCCTAGCATGATATCGACACTTTCGCCAATATCGGTAGTCTTCATTATTTTTGAAGCTTCGAGGACTCTCCACCTCGACATCGTCTAAATCTGCAACTAGGAGCGTGTCTTCGCCAAAAATCATCATTTTTACGATTTGGCCGTCAATCTCCACGTCGATTTCTTCATCCTGTCCATAGGCCGTAGCCATCAACAGGAGAATCATACTTGTCAAATATACTGCTCTCATAATAGTCGTCTTTAATAATTATGCTTTGGCCAAAAAAATCCTCTTTTTTCAACCAAGACTAAGTAGCTTTCTAGAAATAATCCATCTCAAATCTATCGATTATTTGTTTACTACTAATGAAGTAACGCAATAAGTCGTGGTGTGGTTTCCAGACAACCTCTTTTTATTTTTGAAACTATCGAAATGAATGATTTAGTGTTCGATTGTTCCTTCTTTGAAAAATTTTCAAATTTTAGGCCAAGTCAAGAAGTGTTAAAATTTATCGCTTGTTTTTAAGTGATAAAGCTCTGTTTTTTAAACAAATAGATTGCTATAAAATAAACTAGCTTTAACATAATAGCTCCTGCGTTAAACTTATATCCGTTTTCCTAAAGCCAAAACCACCTTAACAGCATCTTCGAGCATTTTTGCAGATTCTTCTGAACTAAGTGGAGTATCCGCAAAAAAGGAGAAGACTAGATCGCTTTTCCTCCAATAGCTGCGTAGATTGGAAGTCGTGGCTTCCTTGTGGTTAGTCATTTCAATATCTAGAATGGAAGCTTCCTTCTTCCAGTTATTAGATTTGGGTTTTGCTAAGGTCTTTTTTCGAAAAATGGGTTCTCCAAGTTCCAGGGTAGTTTCCCCCAATTGTGGAAGTTCATTTAGTAACTGACGTGCGTTTGCATCCAAAATATTCTGAGTGAAATCAGGGGAATCGGAGCCTAAAACAAATCGACTATCAAAGGAAGGATCGCCCGTAGGTAGCAGATTCATTAATTCTTCCGTTTCTTCTTGTTCCTTAAGAAAGAAGCCGTTAGCATTTCGAATACGACAAGTTAGGGAAATTTTCAGATGTTCAAGAGGCAGACCTTGTAGTCCTATGGTAAACGCTCGCCCCTTGTATTTACCTTTCAAAAAAGCATGTTTTAGCAGTAAGTAATCATACGATTGAAAATCTAATTGGAAATCATTTTTTAGTTTTTTAAGCATGTAGCCTAAGGCTGAATATCTTCCATTTTCAAACCATGCTTTTGTAATAATGTCCAGTACTTTACTAGGGTTTTCTATTTGGTTCCATCTTAACTCTTGATCCTTCTTTAAACCATCTTTCAGTGCTGTACTGTGGAATTGTAAATCCCCTTTCAATTTTGCATTACCGATCTGAAAAAAAGATTGAATATCCCAAAGTTGAAATTCCAAGGAGATGGTTTGCTTTTTTTTATCCAACAAGACCACACGACGATTGGTTACTGCATACCATTCATTTTTAAGTAATTGATAATCAAAACCCAATTTTATGGGATAGAAGGCCAAAAGGAATATGGCCATGAAGGAGAGAATGCCGCCTAGATCTATGTAGATCAGCAAACAAGCAAAAATGATGGTGAAAAAAAAATTCCATAAAATGGTATTCCAATACCCCGTGGGGCCACCTTCCCAAAGGAGCGTTTCATTTTGGGAGAGATGAGGCGACAGGTAGCTTGATATTTGGGTGATTTTAGTCAATTTTTGATATAACCAACTACTTACAAGTCCATAAGGTGTCTGATAACCTATGTTTTGTTTTTGTTATAAAAGAATAATGCCACCATTCTGTACGTATAGATTTAAATCCATTATTTTCCATTGTTTCCTTGAGCAATTTCCTATTTTCAAGTACTTCTTCGGGTAAATCTTTCTGTGTATGCCAAGCCTTTTCCCCAAAAAAGTCAAAAGGTGTTCCCATATCCAAGGCATTTCCTAAGGAATCTGCTATCGTCAAATCAACTGCAATCCCCCTAGTGTGGTTGGAGCCTTTATGAGGCGGAGTAACGTATCGTGGATCGGGTTTTACTTCCCAAAGTCGCTTTTGCATAGGGCGTGGTCGATAACAATCAAAAACCAACACCCTTAAGTTTTGTTCTTGCAATTGTTGGTGAATTCGAATGAGCCCTTTCGCAGCTTCTGCACGAAGCCAACATTTACCACAATCATAGATTTGTTGCTTCACAAAATTGCTATCCGTAGCATACCGAATATCTTGCAAAATACTAGGCGCATACTCCGCTATATCGACCCATTCCCTCACATTCTCAGGAAGTTCCTTAGGTTTATCTACTTGTTTTCGAGGCAAAGTGTCTTGAATGATCGCTGCTACCGTATCCGTTTTTACAATCTCCTTAGAGGTTTCACTACTAGTAGAATCACCCATTTTACAAGCCGTAAAACAGCCACAAAAAAGCAAGATAATAAGGACAAATTTATTTACCATAGATCATAATTTGAAGTGCCATTTAGTATTCATCGTACATCACACCTCGTATATCTTAATTCATACATCTTAAATAAAAACCTACGTCATGCGATGAATTTTCTTGATACGTTCCATATTTTTCTTATTCTCGCGATCTTTAATCGTAGCACGTTTATCGAACGATTTTTTCCCCTTAGCTAGCGCCACTTCCAACTTTGCGAACCCTCTATCCGAAATATACATGCGCATCGGTACAATGGTCAAGCCTTTTTCCGTAACTCTACGTTGCAATTTTTTGAGTTCTTGCTTACGCAAGAGCAATTTACGCGGTCGTTTAGTCTCATGATTATTATAGGTTCCAAAGTAATAATGGGCAATGTGCATGGCTTTGACATAAAGCTCTCCATGTTCGAGATGACAGAAGGCCTCCTTCAAATTTACATTACCTGCACGAACCGATTTTATCTCAGTTCCCGTAAGCATAATCCCCGCCTCAAAAAGGCTAAGAACCTCATATTCAAACTTTGCCCTACGATTTACGATATTAACTACGCGAGGCTTTTTCTTATCCTTCTTCGCCATTTTCTCTTAGTTTAAACATTAAAAAATAAAAAATTATGAGGCCACGACCTTCCAGTTTTGTGAGCCGGATTGGTGTGAGTGCAAAAATTGGAAGGTCTTATAAAAGTATATTACGCTAGCTAAAACCTTCCATTTTCTGTCATCTCACAATTCCTTTCCCCAAAACTGGAAGGTTGTTACTGCTATAACAGAAGTTTTAAACAAATGCTTGAAATAATGGTGTTTAAGTAAAAAATCTTTAGCTATACCGAATTGTCCTATGTCTTTTGTCAACATGTCTTTTCAAGCGAAGCGTCGAAAACCTTATTACCTTACTTCCCTTTCACCCAAAGTTAACAAGTTTTTCCACACAATAGGTTCCCGATAGCTAGGAGTTTTTTAGGTGCAAGGAGAGAAGAGCAGGAGTAGAGGGCCTACCATTCCCTTCTAAAAAGCCTCTTTCAACAACATATTATCCAACAAGCGAATAGGCCCCAAGCGGACAGTAGTACAAGCTACGACGGATTGTGCATCGTCAAAATGATCGATTTGAGCAAGGGAAACGGCATCTACAATTTCGAAGTAATCAACTTCAAACTCCGGGATATCTAATTTTCGGAGCGCCCTCCTTTTTACTTCCTGAAGGCTAAATTGCCGCGCTTCTTTTTGTGCTTCAAACAAGGTTTTGGAGATAAGGGACGCCAATTTACGTTCTTTTTCATTCAATCGAACATTCCTAGAACTCATAGCAAGCCCATCCGATTCGCGAATAATAGGACATCGGACAAGCTGGGTTTTGGAGTCCATTTCTTTGAGCATAAACTTAACCAAAGCTTGTTGCTGAAAATCCTTTTGCCCCATAAAGATATAATCGGGTGTGACAATTTCGACAAGCCTTTTAACAACTTGTGCCATTCCGTCAAAATGACCGGGCCGGTGAGCGCCTTCCATATGCTGAGCCATGGCACCAAAATTAAAGCGGAAATCAAAATCAAACCCAGGGGGATAAATTTCTTCTGCATCGGGTAAAAAAAGGATATCTGTACCTATTTTGGTGAGCTTATCAATATCTTCTGCGGTCGTACGTGGGTATTTATCTAAGTCTTTTTTGTCGTCAAATTGTGTCGGATTAACAAAAATACTACAGACAGAATAATCCGTTTTTTTTTGTGCTTCGAGTATCAAAGAGACGTGCCCTTGATGCAAGGCGCCCATTGTTGGAACAAAACCGATGGTAGCCCCTTGGGTAGAAAGTGTCCCGATATGAGCTTGCAAATCGGCGACTTTCTTGAATAAGTACATGATATCTAGTGGTTTTTATAGAAAAATGTATGGAATTCGATTTGTATCAATGGAATGACTTGCAACCGTAATCACCAAAAAATATGGAAAAGTCTGATTTTTTTTGTAAATTTGCAACTCATTTTAAAAAAATCGTTGGAAATTATTTCCAACAAAAGTTAGTTCCTAATAAATATGGATAAAAAGAAAGTCCTGATCGTCACACAAGAAATGACACCATACAGTGTTGCCTCTGAAATTTCAAGAATAACCCGAGAATTGCCACAATATTGCCATGAAAACGGTCTAGAGATGCGAGTCTTGATGCCCCGATTTGGTACCATAAATGAGCGTAGGCATCGATTACACGAAGTAGTACGGTTATCTGGGATGAATATTATTGTGGATGAGGATGATTACCCTTTGATAATTAAGGTTGCTTCCTTACCAAATGCAAGGTTGCAAGTCTACTTTTTAGATAATGATGATTTTTTCAGACGCAAGTCTACTTTTGCAGATTCTTCCGGCAAACCTCATGCAGATAATGCAGATCGAATGGTTTTTTTCTGCAAAGGAGTGATGGAAACGATTAAAAAATTCGGTTGGCCGCCAAATCTAATCCACTGTCATGGATGGATGACTAGCCTTATTCCTTTTTACCTAAAAACGGCCTATAAGGACGATACTATCTTTGCAAAATCAAAGGTGGTATATTCTTTGTACGAAGAATATGCTTATGAGGAAAAATTCTCTGCTGATACCTTCTTACACAAAGCAGCCATTAATGATTTGACGGTTGATGACCTAGCTGCCTACCGTAAAGAGGGAGGCATTAATTTGCAGGATGGAGCCTCTAAGTATGCTGACGGGGTCATTTTGGGTAGTGAAAGCTTGAATGGCGTGGCTACTAAGAAAATAACTGACCTCGGGAAACCAATGTTAACTTATCAAGGAAAAGAGAAAGACGCTTATTGTGGCGCTTACTTCGACTTCTACAATAACTTAATGGAGGATTAATTTACCTTTTTAAATTTGGGAATGAAACGTTTTCTAAAAACCCTAATACTTCTAATTGTCGGGGGAGGATTTTTTAATGCTTGTAACGACCCAACCGATGTTCCTGATATTCTTCCTGATGAAGACAATGTCGATATCCAATATACGGATACCCTTTCCATTGCTTCGGGATCGGTGAAACGAGATAGCGTACAAACGTACTCCTTATCTAGTCAATTGAGGTACTACCTATGTGGAGAATTGAATGATCCTGTTTTTGGCAAGACGCATTCCCAAATTTATACTCAATTTATTTTGAATGGAAATACGCCCGAAGATGATTTAGTGAATGTAACGCTAGATTCGCTAGTCTTGACTATGGGACTTTCCTACGATACCTCTTCTGTATCAAGGCGTAACTATGATGACTTCTCCAAACTTAGTGAAAACGAATTTGGTGTTCAAGTGCATCGTATGGTGACACCTATGGATAAAGACGCTACCTATTTTTCAAACCAACAGTTTGAAGTGAGCGACCGTGTTGGGACTTTTCATACCTACAACATTAATCCTAAGATTTCTTTTAATCCCGTTGAGCCTCCTTCATTTATAAGTATTCGACTGGATGATGAGCTAGGGCAAGAGTTGTTGGATGCGGGGAATGCTTTTGAAAGTAATAAAAACTTTCAGGATGTCTTAAACGGCCTTCGCATTAGTCCTCGTTTTCTTTCTTTAGGAGCTCACAATACCATGGTCAGCTTCGATTTCAATTCCTCTAGTACAGGAATGGTCTTGTTCTATTCTAAAGAAACGGAAGGCGCTCCTGTAGAACACAAACGGCAGCTTTTCACAATTAATACAACCATCACAGCTAAATCGGTTAATTTCGAGCATAATACCGATGGTTCTACAATTGAAGATTTAGCCAATTCCCCTATAAAAGACAGTCTTATTTTCATTCAGGGTGTTTCAGGATGGGATGGAACTGTTTCATTTCCCACTATTGCCAACCTTGGCCGTATAGCCGTTAATAATGCGGAGCTAGTCATGACGGTTTTTGAAGACCCTGATATGACTAGAAATGTAGCCTCCTATTTGCAACCACCTCTTTTATTGGCTTCCTATAAAGGAGACGATGGCGACTATATTCTCATTGAGGACGTACTAAGTTCAAGCAACGTTATTTTAAGCTCTTTTGATGGTGTCCGCGCAGAGGAAGCGGTTGACGGCGATACTTCTACCAAGTATCGGATGAATATTTCCAAGCATTTACAGCAAATTGTTGACGGTGATTTTACAGATCCAACAATTTTTCTTACTATCTTTAGTAGTGCCGAGTTCCCCACTCGCGTCATTTTGGGAGGAGGAAGAAATGCAGACATTGGAATTAAACTCAACCTAACCTACACAAATTTAGACTAATATGTGCGGAATTGTTGCCTACATTGGCGAAAAACAGGCCTACCCTATTTTGATAAAAGGGCTACAGCGATTGGAATATCGTGGTTATGATAGTACTGGGGTTGCCCTTTACAATAATACACTGAATGTATTCAAGCGAAAAGGAAAAGTCAAAGACTTAATCGATTACGCTGCCAAAGAAGATACTCAAGGGACTTTGGGGATGGGGCACACGAGGTGGGCTACCCACGGTGTACCTGATGATATTAATGCTCATCCGCACTATTCGGAAGATAAAGAGTTAGCCATTATCCATAATGGAATCATCGAAAATTATGCTTTATTAAAAAAAGCATTGCAGAAAGATGGCCATGTCTTTCATAGCCAAACAGATACGGAAGTCCTTATTACTTTTATTCAAACGATCAAGGCAAAAACTGGAGCTTCTATTGATGAAGCTGTGCGGATAGCTCTTAGCAAAGTGGTAGGAGCATATGCCATTGTGGTTATGGATAAAAATGACCCAGACAAATTGGTCGCGGCTCGTAAGGGAAGTCCATTAGTCATTGGGATTGGAGAGGATGAATACTTCTTAGCTTCTGATGCAACACCAATTGTAGAGCATACCAAAAATGTCGTTTATCTTAATGATGAAGAAATTGCCATTATTTCTCGTGAAGATGGCCTTACCTTAAAAACGATAGACAACGAGGTTCAAACGCCTTATATTGAGAAGTTGGATCTGGAGATTGATAAGTTGGAGAAAGGGGATTATGACAATTACATGCTCAAGGAAATTCATGAACAGCCTACTACGATTGCAGATTGTATGCGTGGGCGCTTGAAGCCTTCTAAAGGCCTTGTGCGTGTGGGAGGACTTAGAGAATATGAAGGGCGTATTATCAATGCTCAAAAAATAACTATCGTAGCTTGCGGTACTTCTTGGATTGCAGGGTTGGTGGCCGAGTACCTTTTTGAGGATTTAGCTAGAATTCCTGTGGAAGTTGAATATGCTTCTGAATTTAGATACCGAAATCCAGTGATTGGAGAAAAAGACATCGTTCTTGCCATCTCTCAATCAGGAGAAACAGCGGATACGCTAGCGGCTTTAGAACTTGCCAAGCAGAAAGGTGCTTTGCTTTATGGCGTTTGTAACGTTGTTGGTTCTTCTATTGCTCGTATTACGGATTCTGGGTCTTATATTCACGCAGGGCCTGAGATTGGTGTCGCTTCTACTAAAGCATTCACAGGCCAAGTCACTTTATTGACAATGATTGCCTTGAATCTTGCCGAAAAGAAAGGTACTATTTCCAAATCTTATTATCTACAGCTTGTCAATGAGCTGCATAATATCCCTAAAAAGGTGGAAAAGGTATTGGAGAACAACAAGAAAATCAAATACATCGCTGATCTTTTCAAAGATTCTACCAATGCTTTGTATTTGGGACGTGGTTACAATTTTCCAGTGGCCTTAGAAGGTGCCTTAAAACTTAAAGAAATTTCTTACATCCATGCAGAGGGTTATCCTGCTGCGGAGATGAAACATGGCCCTATTGCTTTAATTGATGAGAACATGCCGGTCGTTGTGATTGCAACGAATAAGAGTGCGCATGACAAAATCTTAAGCAATATCCAAGAGGTTAAAGCTAGGAAAGGGAGAGTTATCGCTATTGTCACAGAAGGAGATACAACGATTAGCGAAGTTGCTGATTTCACAATTGAAATTCCGGATACGGAAGAGCCACTAACGCCTTTATTGTCTGTTATTCCTTTGCAATTACTAGCGTATCATATCGCAAAAATGAGAGGTTGTGATGTTGACCAACCAAGGAACCTAGCAAAGTCCGTAACGGTAGAATAACACTTCTTGAACTATAGAAATAACCCAATTCTTCATCTTTTATGCCCTAAGGCGACTAAGCCGCTATGGTGTAGAGGGTAGTGAGTAGAGCGTAGAAGGACTTGATTTTTCTTTGAAAAATCGATAGCTTAATGAGGGGCAATCCTACTACTCCCGATTCCTATCGCTGACCACCCTTTAGGTACTAAATGCCTTGATTTTTCGAAAATCCATGCATTTAATGGGCAAAAATTTGGATAATTGGGTTGTTTATTAATATTTTGCAGATTGGGAATGAAAATCAGCTACATTTATCTAGAAAAAAGTAATTTCCATCCCCTATTTTGTATTCAAAACTTACCGATCTCTGAATATCGATAAGTTCGTGTTGAAAAAGCTTTGTTCGAAAAACAAATTTCTATTGGTGAGTTCTTTTTCAAAAAGACGCCCATCGTATATAATTCATAATTTGCAGCTTTTATATACACGTAATTACACCACACATTGCTATAGGCTAATACATGGCCTATAAAACTAATTAGTACAACAAATGAAGAATAGTACACTGAGATATAACACAAGCGGAAGCAAATTGGTTATTCCTGAATATGGTAGAAACATTCAACGGTTAATTGAACATGCTCAAACAATTGAAGAGAAAGATTATCGACAAGCTTTTGTAGAAAAAATTGTCGATTTGATGATCCAAATGCATCCACAAGCTCGAAATGTAGAAGATTATCGAAATAAAATATGGTATCACGTTTTTCTTATCGCTGATTTTAAGCTTGATGTAGACTCTCCTGTTGAGGTTTCTCTTGAAAAATTGACGGCTAAAAAGCCGGCTAGAGTTCCTTATCCAAAATCTAAAACTCGATACCGCCATTACGGAAAGAACGTTCATAGCATGGTACAAAAGGCTATGGAAATGGAAGATGTGGAGAAAAAACAAGCTTTTGCCAATGTCATCGGTGCTTATATGAAGATGGCTTATAAGACTTGGAACCGTGAATCGGTTAGCCATGATATCATCAAACTTGACTTGGAAAACATGTCTAAAGGTGAACTTACCCTTAGTGCTGAAGCTTATGATCGTGCCATTGTCCCACCATCATCATCATCATCTTCTTCTTCTTCTAAAAAATCAAGAGGAAAAGGGGGGAGAAATAGCGGTGGTAGCAACTCTAAAGTATCTGCTAGCGCACGTATACAGAGTTATAAAAGGAACAGTAACAGCGGTTACAAACGCCGTAAAAAATAGAAAATACGCCCCGAATTTAGCCCTAAACCGTAGTAAAGTAGTGTCAAGAGAATAGAATCCCGATAACTGTCGGGATAGCGGTTTGTTTTATGGGGAAAAATCAAAAATTCCTTGTTTATCTCTGCTTTCTTCCTAGTGGCTCAACCTAACGCAGCAAAGCTGCTAAATTACAAGTGAAGAATTACGAGTAGACCGTCAGAACATCTCTAACGATGAAGGTTTAAACGCAACTTCTGTACATTTTGCGCAGAACTCAACT
>JAHDHB010000673.1 GCA_020631545.1 Saprospiraceae bacterium
CAGTACGCGATCAATATCCTTCACACGCCTAGATTTTCCATGATAATGTTCTTCTTTTGGATACAAGCGATCATGAACATAATCTATGGACAATTGTGCTTTCGGAAATTTTGGATAGAGATTTTCGAGGTGATCGAAAAAAGCCAAGCAAAGCTCATGTTTGCTTGAAGTAGAAGAACTTAGGTACTGCCTAAAGTCTGCTATACCCGACTTTCGTCGAGCTAACTCCCTGATAAAGTGTATGGAATGGTAGTCGCACATCAGTTGGCTTTTTTGTTAGATTTTAGCATAGCATTGCTTACAACGCGGAAATTGCGAAGCCAGAGAGAGGGACAAAAAAAGCTTTTCAGCCAGTCAGGTTATGCAAAGAAAATAAACTTATTCAAGAAGTACAAGGAAATGAAGGAAAAGTTAGGGTTGAGGTGGATGAGGCAAGTTTTTTTGAGGTGAAAGGGTGGGACGTATTAATCCAACACGCATAACGAATGTGCGTTAGAGCGTTGGCGTGGAAGGAAGCAAAAACAAATAGAGAAAGATAAGCCTATTTTTTAATCCTCCTCCTCCTCATAGGCTGGTTTCCAGAGGACTTCCTTGAAGTTGAGGATTCGGTCGTTTTCTACTACAATGCCTTCTGCTTCTAGTAGTTCTTGCATTAAAGTAGGTGTGGCAAAAAAAACGCGACCAGAAAGTTCACCTTTTCTATTGACGACTCGATGTGCAGGCACGGCGGGGCTTTCTGTACCACAATTGTTTAGTGCCCAACCGACCATTCGCGCGGAACCTAAAGCTAAATAATCAGCTATGAAACCGTAGGTGGTCACTCGTCCTCTAGGAATTTCCCTTGTCACTTGGTATACCTGCTTGTAATAATTCTTCTTTTCAGACATGGGTTTATTTAGTTATTCGCGATTGCTATCGTGAGTTAGGCGTGTTTTCACCTAGTAAAGTTAGGGGTTTTTGGTGAATTATAAATTAAGTCACTGTAAAACTTCTTCTAACTATATCTATTTCAAAATACTGAAAAAAAAAGTTCAATTATTGCAAAAAATGCTAAATTATTAACTGATTTGGGGAGATTACTGCATTAGACATAGTTTAATTTTTTGGCAGCTCACGCCACTGTCAACTCTTAACTACTAACTCTTAACTATCAACTAATTAAAGCTCTTCAATTTTTTCCTCTAGCCATTTGCGGTGAATGAGGTAGTCGTATTCTTTTACCTTTTGATGTAAAATCGCTTTAGCTTCATCGATATTGGTTTCTTTTCCTTGTTGAAGGAGTAATCGGATGAATTTTGAGAAATTGAGGTTGGCCAAAATCAGCTCATTATTATCGCCGATCAAAGATTTGATGCGGGAAAGTCCCTTGCGAAAAGCTTCCGTTTCATCATCAATAAAAATTAGGTTGCCGTCAATTTCCATATCCTCCTCCCCATGCATATGCCATTCGTAGCAGGCTACTAGGCGATTGGCACGGGCAAGAAGGCGTAAATGAACGTTTTTGAAGCTTTTTTTGTACAAGGCAACGAAAGCTTCTTTGAATTTCTTTTCGATAAGAAATATTCTTGAAGTCACGATTTTTACGACTTGATCGCGGATAGAGCGGTCTAGTTTTTTGCTAAAATCATTTACAAAAAGATTCGCTGTACGCGTACGACCAGCACTGCACAACATATTCACGTAGTTGATAAAATGATTCACGGCAATATGCCCATCTTCTTCTAATAAGCTGTGCGTCATTCCAAAACGATAAATTTCTAAAGCATCTTCATTGAAGCTTTTATCAATGCGCATCGCATGGGCTGTGTGATTTATTAGCAAATTGAAAATAGCGACTTGTTCTTGGTGGCTGGCTTGGTGGAGGTGAGCAAATACGGTTTGCTTGACTTGACGGTATAGCTTTTCATCAAAACCAGAAAACAGTTGTAGGCATAGGGCATACATTTCGAAGAGTGGTGAATCTTCTTGGTATGCTGCGCTTTGTGCTAACACTTCTTCAAGGAGCGGTGTTCTTATTTCATTGGATGTCATCCTGTTAACCATAAGTGCTTCGCAAGCGTAGCGCAATTTGGTTAGGCAATAACTAGCATCCAAGGCTTTTAAAATGATGGAAATGTGTTGCTTTTTCTGGGATTGACTGTCCAAAGCGGATTCTACATTGTCCTTGGATGGATAGAAATAAATTTCATGTTCGAGCCATACTTTTAGGTAAAACTGGAAGACATCACTAGAAGACTGATCGAGTCCTCTACGTGCTTTTCGAGCTGCTTTGTCAAACAATTCTCCAGCTTGTGGCTCCCTCAATCGTCTCAATAACAGAATGTTTCGAAGTGTTGCATTCTCCTTGTTTTGGAGCTGACGGGCTGCTAAAAAGGCTTCTAAAACATCTGTGAAAACCTTGAAATGTTTTTTAATTTCGCTGGAAGGGTTTTTGGATTTTGTTCCTAATCGCTTTGTCAATTCTTCCTCCTTGGGCTCCTTGTTTTTACTAGCGCATTGAATCAGGTATTGAAGTATATTGACAGCCGTCTTGTTTTCG
>JAHDHB010000674.1 GCA_020631545.1 Saprospiraceae bacterium
GTAAATTATTATTTGCTAGCAAATAATAAAAATCATACTTTTTAAATCTTACATCGAATTTTCAAGTGGCTAAGTTATAGACGCCGAAAATAAGGATAATGTTTTTGAAAGGGGAAAAAATATTGGTTAAACGCTATTTTTTTGGCAAAATTTCTTTGTAGTAAGAGCTTTTTTTGATTTTCCTACAAAGAATCAAGGCGTTAGAGGTTAATCTTCTTTAGCACTTGTACATTTCTTTTTAATAGCGACTTTAGGCATTTCAAGTTTTTTTTAAAAAAAAGCAGCTCCTTGTCACAAGTCTGAAAATCGTTTGTCTTAACTATTAAGAAAAGTCGCGAACTAGGAATTAGTGTTGCTGCTCCTAAATTCTAGACAGTTTAGCTTGTTATTTTTCCGTTGTCTTGCCTTGCTCTTTGAGCAGGTAGCTATGGCTACTTTCCTTCTTGGCGCCTTGGCTAACTAAAAAATCACAGTGCCTAACCTATCTATTCACGTAGAAGCAGCCCCCTAGCGTAGGCCATTCCGAACTTAATTTTTAATTCATAACTCATACAAAGCTTATGATTATTTTAGCCTTTTTCTTGGCACATTGGTACTTGTCCGTGTTTTTTCAGACCTTCTTTTTACACCGTTATGCTTCGCACCATATGTTTAGTATGTCGAAGTTTTGGGAACGTGTATTCTTCTTCTTGACATTTATTGCTCAAGGAGCCAACTATTTAAGTGCCTATGGTTACGGGATTTTGCATAGGATGCACCATGCTTTTGCTGATACGGAAAACGATCCGCATTCACCGAAGTACTCCCCGAGTATGATTGCCATGATGTGGAAAACCAAGACGGTCTATTCTGCTATCAATAATAAAGAGATGAAGGTGGAGGATCGTTTTTTGAGAAATGCCCCAGAATGGGCTAGTTTTGATAAATTTGCAGGGCATAATTTGACGCGAATTGCTTGGGGTGTATTATATGTCTTGTTTTACCTAAAATTTGCGACAGCTTGGTGGATGTTTTTGCTACTGCCTATTCATTTCTTCATGGCCCCGATACATGGCGCTATAATAAACTGGTTTGCTCATAAATTTGGGTACAAAACGCACGCAATGAGCAATACTTCTGCGAATCTCTTACCTTTAGATGTATTGATGATGGGAGAAAGCTACCATAACAACCACCACAAGAATGATCGTAGTGCGAATTTTGGAGAACGCTGGCACGAGATCGACCCAACGTATTATATCATACTGATTTTAAACGCTTTCCGAATAATTCGTTTAAAGAAAAGTTAGTTTATACCCAAAATCATGCTCAATCCATGCTGTTTCTAATAATAAATACCTAGTTTTGTGCCCATGAGACCAAGGATTGTTAATTAGTAAAAAAAGACAGCATGAAATTATTAATGGTATGCTTGGGTAATATATGTCGTTCTCCTCTAGCAGAGGGCATTATGAGGCATAAAATGAATATATTGGGTTTAGATTGGGAAGTTGATTCTGCGGGTACAAGTGGGTATCATGCCGGGGAGCGACCTGACGAACGCTCTATAGCTATTGCCCAAGCGCATAATATTGATATTTCAAACCAACGTTCTAGACAATTTCAAGAGGATGATTTTTCTAAATTTGATATGATTTTTGTAATGGATTCCACCAATTACCGTGATGTAAAATCCTTAGCAAGAACGAAGGAAGAAGAAGAAAAAATAGCTTTAATCATGAATGAAGCAAAACCAGGCATGAACCAAGGAGTCCCAGATCCCTATTGGGACAATGACGGCTTTGAAGGTGTCTATCAAATGTTGGACTTAGCCTGTGAACGATTTATTCAAAAAATGACGATGAAAGCTAACCAATAGAAAAGAAAAGGTGCTTTTTGATTGTTTCTAATTAATTATTCCCTAACTTGCTTTTTGGTAGATTTTTTGAGGGGAGAACCTTTGATTTATCTATTGTTGAATTAAAAAACATTCAAACCATAATAGGATAGGATATGAAACGCAAATTATTTTTAGGCTTTCTCTTCATTCTTTTGTTGTCGATAGCCGTTGGCTCTTTCTTTGTTTTTGGAACCTATAGTGAAGGGTATAGAGCAGGAACGGTCATGAAGCTAAGTACAAAAGGATATTTATTCAAAACACTAGAAGGCCAGCTCAATATGGGAGGAATGGCGGGTTCTGATGGAGGAGATATTGCCACTACGACTTGGGCTTTTTCTGTAGATAAAGGCAATGAACAAGTTGTCAAGGCCATTGAAGAAGCTGTAGACAACGGCTCTAGGGTCAAGCTCTTTTACAAGGAAAAATACTTCCAATTTGATTGGAGAGGGGAAACCAAATACTTTGTATTTAAAGTAGATCAGGTAGGAGGTAAATAAATGACTGAGTTTACTAATGAAAAAAATGCGATTTACGATGTAAGATATATGAAATCCTCATGGCGTAAGTCGTTATTTGTTAGTAAATAGTAAACATCATACGTCGCAAATCTTACATTTTATTTTGAAGAAGAGCCTTTTCAGAGTGGTCTCAATGACTT
>JAHDHB010000082.1 GCA_020631545.1 Saprospiraceae bacterium
AAACGTCCAATTTTTATTCGTTTCATTTAGCTTATTCAACCAATTTAAACTCTGTTCTGGCGCAAAGCGTAAAGGAGGAGAATAATTGCCTATCTCAATTCGTTGTTGCAACGTTTTGCGGCCAAAATCATCATAAACATGTTGTCGAAAATAGCCTTCTTGAATACCCTGAGCATCCATTTCTAGTACTAGTTTGCCTTCTTGATCATAGAGGTATCGACTTATACCACCATCTACGGTCTCTTTTTCATAGAGTTGGCCAAGTAGATTGTAGCGATAATGACTTTCCTGTTTCTCGGGATTGATGACCTTGGTTAGATTTCCCTGGCTGTCGTAAACAAAGAGGGTAACAATTTTCTCGGCAGCATTCTGACGCATAGTAGCGACCTTCTGTCCTAGAGCATCCGTATATTCGTAGACCTCCTTCCCATCCTCGTCACGCACTAAAGAGCGTAAAAAGCGGAAACCATTTTTTTGTCCTTGAAAAAGCAGTAATCCTTCCGCCACACTAAGGTTCAACTCCGTACTTAAATCGGAAGGATTTAGGATATGGTATTCGTTCTCAAGTATTTTCGAACCATTGATGTTCAAACCATACTTTGCAGCTTTTAGCGGTCGAGCATTTTGGTTGGGTTCATAGGTTTGCTCGGAATAAGCAGGAGAATAAAGGTCTTGCACATCATACAATTGCAATGTCGTAAGTGACATATCCGTATGAAGAACAGGTTTATAGCTTTTTTGACGCGATCCCAAGCATCATACTCCACCTTGCCTGCTATAATCCAACTGAGGACAAATCTATTGTAAACATAGATAAAAAGCAAGTAATAGAAATTAATTTTGTTTTTTGTATTTGAATGAAATGAAATCTAATTTATTGCAAAAAAATGATTTAAACAATTGAAGAATAATAGACTAGAAGTGGAGCGTTTGGTTCAGTAGAAAAAGTAGGAGATGCTATTTTTTTATCAATAGCGTAGAGAGATTCTCCTTCAGAACAAATTCAGATTTTCTCTCTACCTTCTACTCCCAATACCTACAAATTTCCTGACCAAAATGTGCAGAAAATACTCCGAAAAGACACCTCATTTAAACCTCTCATACATCAAGAAAAAAGTGTTTTGCTTATGTGTCTTAAAAAGGTCGCAGACCTCCTTATAAGTCTTTTGCATCTAGTATGTCACGTTATGCTTATATCTTCTTTTATGCCTTATATGGTTAAAAAAATCGCCAAAAAAACATTTCATTTTCTGCACCAAAGACACACAGTATAAATCATAAATCTCACATCATACATCATACATCACACATCATGAAAACCCTTTCATTCCCCAAACAACAGCCCCGTACTCTCCACCATGCGAATAAACTCCGCGCGATAGCCCTCTTTATCCTCTCCTTTCGCCTGTTTTGCCCAGTCCATCACTTTGTTATAATTGGCATTGCCTAGGTGAGCAGATTCGCGTAAAAGCATTCCGTAGCTGGCTACTGCTGCTGAAAAACGGAAATTGTTGGACGTACTGTTGAGAGCTATTCCTTGAGTAGAAACAGGTTTTTCGATAAGTTTGCTGCTTGTTCCTGTAGGTTCCTTGTAGCGCAATTTTACGTTCATGAGTTCCTTGCTGCTCATCGCTTTATCGGTGGTGGACGAATTTTGGTATTTCAACGGATCCACACTAGAAGAAGAATTCCCTTTGCCTGTTGGCACCAATTCGTAAAGTGCGGTGACCGTATGCCCAGCCCCCAACTCTCCTGCATCCTTCGTATCATCATTAAAATCCTCCTTGTTTAACAAGCGATTTTCGTAGCCAATCAAGCGATAAGCATGGACATAGACGGGATTAAATTCAATTTGCAATTTTACATCTTTAGCAATGGTATAGAGCGTGCCGCCCATTTCTGTAACTAAAACCTTTTTAGCCTCTCGGATATTGTCGATGTAGGCATAATTTCCATTTCCCTTATCCGCTAACGTTTCCATCTTATTATCCTTGAGATTGCCCATACCAAAACCAAGCACCGTCAAGAAAATACCGTCATTTCGCTTCTGTTCTATCAGACGTTCCAAGCCCCCATCACTAGAAACACCAACGTTAAAATCGCCATCCGTGGCAAGGATAATTCGGTTATTGCCTCCCTCTATAAAGTTCTCTTTCGCTACCTTATACGCCAAATGAATTCCTTCCGCGCCCGCTGTAGAGCCGCCTGCTTGGAGCGCATCCATCGCACCAATGATTTCATTTTTTCGAGTCCCTGGAGTTGATTCCAAAACCAAGCCCGCTGCACCAGCATAAACCACAATAGCGACCCGATCTTCCTCCCGCAAGTTATTGACCAACAGCTTTAGCCCCGCTTTTAATAAACCCAACTTGTTAGAAGAATTCATAGAACCCGAAACATCCAGTAAAAAGACAATATTGCTATTTGGTGCTTCTGAAAAATCCATTTTTCGTCCTTGTAAACCGATATGTACCAGTTTATTCCCTTCCTTCCAAGGCGAATCCGATAACTCCGTAACCACTTCAAAAGGATGTTCCCCATCAGGTTGCGGATAGTCGTAATCGAAATAATTAATTAACTCCTCAATACGGACGGCATCTTTCGGTGGTTTTTCATTGTTATTGATAAAACGCCGTACATTACTATAAGAAGCACGATCCACATCTATAGAGAATGTAGACAAGGGATCATTTTTCACTTCTTTGAAATTATTTTCCGTAATCGAAGAATAGTCTTCTGTATTGTGGGCAGGTTCTACGGGATCTGCTATAGCCCCATTATTCCATTGGTAGGTATTCGCATCTCTAAATTGCTCAGTAGCTACGGCATCTGTAGCATATTCTGCATTAGAATATTTATTAGAGCCACAAGACCCCAGTACTAATAAGATAAGGAAGACCAAGGAGCAATAGAAGAGCTTGAAGGGGATTCTCATTTCGGTTGATTTTATTTTGTTTGATGAATTCATCTGCAATGTACGAATAAAATGAGATAAAAGAAATGTTTTATCTCATTTTTAACTAAGAAAATAGTTTTAAAACTAAGAGTGTAGTAAATTGGTGTTTATTATTGATAGTCAGTGTTTTTTCTGTAGCTCCTAATGTCCAATGAATTTTCTCGATACGCTACAAAATAGGGTTACGGGGAATACACACCTCCTCTGAATATTTGTTTTCATTTATCGTAATTACCAAAAAATTGAAAAGAGTTTATCCATTAATTGCTATTTTTGTGGAAATTTCACCCAAAATGCTCTTTAGCTACCGATGAAACACGTCTTATATGCTTTTCCGGGTTTGTGTACCGATAGTAGGATGTTTGCCCTACAATTGTGTTTGGATTACGATATTCGATTTATAGAATGGATCCCACCACAAAAAGGCGAAACAATGCACACTTATGCCGGCAGATTGAGCAAACACATCGATTCTAGTCAACCCTTCTCCCTCATCGGCGTTTCGATGGGTGGCATGATGTGCATGGAATTGGCCAAGCATGTAAAAGCAGAAAAAGTCGTGTTAGTCTCCAGTGCCAAAACACGTTCAGAGCTTCCTACCCACCTAAAAGCGTTGAAAGTCTTAAAATTGAATCACCTGATTCCTACAGCCTTACTCAAGCAACTCGTCACGTTCTATAGCGGCACTGTTGGCGATTTAAAAGGTGATTTTCGTGCCATCTTCAAGCACATGATCCAAGTAACGGAGCCTAAATTTCTACACTGGGTCATCAATGCGATCATTCATTGGGACAATGAAGAAGTGCCTGATAATGTTGTCCATATCCACGGAGACAAGGACAAAGTCCTCCAATACCGCTATGTCAAACCTGATATTACGATAAAAGGAGGTACACACTACATGGTAGGAACTAGAGCCGATGAAATCAATGCTTTATTGAAGGAGATTTTGCCGTAGAGGGTAGACAGGGTACCCATCTCCTTGTGGTTGCCCTCTTTTTATTCATCGTGAGACTTTTCGATCTGGACAAGCCTCAAACATGGAGCTAACAAGCTTAAACTGTCTAGAACTTCTGAACAGAGCCACTAGTAAATCTCCTTTAGAGGCCTGTACAGGTCGAATTCCTTCATGATTTGACTTTTTCAAGCCAATAAAGCAAAATCGAATAACCTCCTCACCTAGCCTATTCTTCTGTAAAAAGCATGATAACAAAATAAAAAAAATAAATATTACCTTGGTGTAAATCTTTGATGCGATTGTATAGCTAAAAAGGCGTATTATTTCTTACTTTAAGATAACAACAGAAAACCTGCAAGTGAGAGTGACAGTCTAGAACTTAAGAGCAGTACTACTGGCCTTTTGCAAAACCTTATCGGTAACTCTTAGAAGTATACTACTTCTTCATTTTTTTATGTAATATTCATTAACCCAAACACTTTAATAAATATGTATGAATCCTCATTCATTAAGTACAGTCATCTTATTCAAAGCATATCAACAAGAAAATCAAAGATCTCTAGGAAAGTACGTGATATAGGAGAAGAAATCCTAGATGTATATCATGGTGAAATGTACTATCCCATGCACCAGAAAGCACAAGATGCTGTTCTACAGATGGCTAGGAAAATAGTGACAGGTGAGGCAAAACTAACCGAAACAAACGGAGAACTATACAACAAATCTCAACCTCAAATTTTACGTCAATTAGCTGCTGAGAAGCTTTATCCCCAATTTTTACATGCTAACCTACAGTTAACACCAAATGAAATCATTACTTGTCCTTACAGTAGCTTAGTCATGCTAGAAACTGCATTGATGACCTTGGCTAAGCCTAAGGGGATAATTCTTTGTCCTCAGGGTTTTTATAAGAGTACTGCGCTTCATGTTGAAAAATTTAACTTAGAATTACGTAATATTGAGGTTGATTTGGAAGATGATGCTCGTTTCACTCCTCAGACTTTACGGCAAGCTATTCAAAAATATCGGCATCGGCTGTGTGGCATCCTTTTTACTATGCCGGGCAATCCTTTGGTAACAGAATATTCAGTTCAAGAACTTCAGGCTATAGGTAAAGTACTTGTGGAAGAAAATGTAAAGGTCATCGTAGATGCTACTTTCACAGGGATTTACAACCATCATTTGCCTTTAGCTGCTGTACAGGTCGAACATCTAGGACAAAAGTACACTTTGCATCAACAAACCTTAACTATTACAGGGGTTTCAAAGGGGCATCATGCTAGTGGACCTATAAAAATAGGGGTAGCTACATCAGGCAATAAACAATGGCTTGCTGCTATCAAAAATAAGCTAGTACTTTCTTTCCAAAGAGAAACCACTGCCTTGGCTAGAACCCTTCTTGAACATACACCCTTATCTTATTTGCTAGATAATGAGTTAAAAATGAAAGCAATACAGCGACGGGTGAAGCAGTATGTTTTAGATTTAAACAAGCAGTTTGGCGAAGGCGTCATAAAGTATTATGGCTCTGCAAAATACGGCCCTTTTATATTGTTGACTTTTCGAAAGGAATTGTTGAAAATGGCTGGAATTAAAGATAGTTGGCAATTGGCCGATATGTTACTGGCTAGTGTGGGGCTAAATTGCGTTTCAGGAATGCGAATGGGACTGAAAGAGCCTTGTGTACGGATAAATGTCAATGCACCAAGAATAGGAAACAATAAAGAACCCAAGTTGATAACTATGCTTTTTGCCAAATTGAAGAGATTTATCTTTGAGATTCAAGAGGAAAGACTTACGTATACTGCTGCATTAGAAAGAATAGGAAGCCATACACCAATAAGTGTTGACGACTATTTTAAGGGAAAAGATATAGAACGAGTGTCCTCTTCTCCGAAAAGAATTAAACCTTTTATTATCAAAGAGTTCCAAACACCTTTAAGTTAACCTGAATTCCAGTTTTATTATGAGACAGAAAATTATTTTTCCAGATTATATCCCCTTGATGACTTTCAAGCCGATGAAGGCTCAATTTGTAGCTACTCTAGGTCACGCTCATAAAGGGCGAAACATGATACTGAGCGAATTTAACACGAGGTGTATCCAAAAAGGAGAAATACACGAACTTGTTTGCTTAAAAAAAGAGGAACAAGGAACTGTGAATTTCAAAGATGCTTGGTATTTGGGTTTTATAGAGTTCAATGGCGGCGGTGTTTTAGCTAAGGGGATGACCTTAGAAGTTAATGAACAAATTATCGGCACGCTAGTAGGATTTGATGATACCCATACGCCCAATCATTACAATTTGTTGATTAGTACGGAAAATCCAAAAACGGGGCCTGAATTAGGCATAAAAGTAGGTGATTCTTCTTCTCTACAAATGACTAGAAAAAGCTGATTTAGAATTTCTTAACACTAGATTTATGTTGTTGATAAAAAACACATTTTTGGAAGAGATTCTCCAAATGGAGCGTTGTATTCAATTAATGGAGCAAGCTTTACGTATACGTACACAGGGTCTTGCCTATGAGCCTCTTCGAACCATATTGTCGCCACCTTCTTCTTCGGGTAGGATGTTTGTTATGCCTTCTTTTAAAGAGAAAGAAGAAACACCAGCCTGCTTTGGGTTGAAATGTCTATGTGTTTTTGAGGAGAATACCAAAATTGAATTGAGTAGCCGACAAGGAACCATGCTCTTATTTTGTGGGGAAACTGGACAACTTCTAGCTATGATGAATGCAGAGCCAATTACTCACTTCAGAACGGCGGCTGTTTCTGGAGTAGCTACTAAAACACTAGCAGCACAAGAAGCTGATACGCTAGTAATTATAGGTACAGGCTTGCAAGCACAATATCATATAAAAGCTATGAAAGCAGTACGGAATATCCGTGAGGCATATGTGGTAGGTAGGACGCTTGAGCGTGCCGAACGAATGGCAAATACGGTCAAATCTTCTTATGATTTTCCAATATATGCGACTTCAAATGCTAAGCATGCTGTTGAAAAAGCGGACATTATTGTCACAGCTACTTCTTCCTTGACCCCCGTTCTAAATTTTGAATGGCTCAAATCCAATGTACATATCAATGCGATTGGTTCCGTCAAACCACATGCCCAAGAGCTTGATTGTGAAGTTGTAAAGCGAGCAAAGTTGTTTGTAGATTCTAAGGAATCTGTCAAGAAAGAAACTGGAGATTACCTAATTCCTCTGGCCAAAGGTATGATCAGCAACGATCACCCTATTACTGAAATCGGCGAACTACTCCAGTCACCACGTCTTTTTAAGCGCTCCACAAATGATGTAACTGTATTCAAATCAGTAGGACTTCCCATAGAAGACCTTGTTATAGCTGAATACATTTATAAGGAAGCGTTAAGGTTAGGTATTGGTACCAAAATGAGTTTTTAAATCTCAAAATTGGAGGATAATACAGAAGAAAAAGCATTTTTTCTGCCTCCAACTTATTTTTCTGTGGCCTAAAACGTTAAGGAACTGTAAAATTTTAAAGTTTGCAACTTTAACCAACCCCTTAGTTCGTCTCAATTCCTTCAAAAACGGTAACTCGTCATTCCTAATTCTTAACTAATAACGTAGCCCAAGAGCCTAAGAATTTTCGATGCTGCGCTTGAAAAGTACAAACGAGAGTTCTACTGCTACTACTAAGAAAGTAGCAGGCTATAGAATCGCGGTGCGTGTGTGGCGGTGGCCTAGTGGGAGTGCTCTCGCGCTGCGTTTCCATAAACACAATTACAATTAATTCAAGCACTGGTTTAAACCTTCTGCCATAGCAAAGACGTAGCACGTTCAGCTACCCCACAAAGCAGCCGCCTCAAACGTACCACGTCGAGTTTTTTGCTGCTTGTCAATCTCTTGAAATTTTAGGCTTTTGTATCGGCAGTTTTTAAAATCGTGAATTTGCACGATTAGGGTTTTCCAAGTAGCTAATTCGAAACAGGTTCAATCTCTAAAATTTCTTCCATAAACCTAAAACTCTCTTGCGTAACCGTCTCTAAATCAGAAGACCAATACTTGGAGCAAATAACATGAGCCTCAGCATTAGGAAATGTCATTTTGCGTTTTAAATGTGCAGGGGTGCCCAGCCATTCATAGGCTTGCAGTATTTTAGGTATAGAAATCGTCTTATCCTGTTCCTCTTCATTTTTGTAGTAGTAGCCCATAAAAACAGGTTGCTGGATCTTCTGGAAAACTTCCTTACGCATCGTCGCTTTTATCAAAGTTTTCAAGGTGATTAGCGCCTCTATTCGATAACGATTGACCCAGTATTTTTTTATCGTATCACTCGCTTCAAACTCCCTATATTTATCACCTAAAGCCAAACGCGTAAGGTATAAGCCCCAAGGTTGTAAGAAGACTTCAGAGTTAGTATCATAAAAATCAATGTTTGGGGAGTAAGCAATTACGCTAGCAATCGAAGGATTCTCAGCAGCAAGAAACAAGCCCAAGGTTGCCCCCGTAGAACAGCCCATAACAATCACTTTTTCGCCTAGTACTTGGCCAATAGCGATGGCTTCCTTTGCAGATGCTAGTAAATCTTCAGGACGAAGATCCAGTAATGGCTCCGATACCGCTTGCCCATGGCCTTCTAGTCGAGCTAAATACAAATTAGCGCCATAACGCTCGGCAACAGCTTTATGCACAGGATTCCCTTCTTCATGACTAGCGGAAAAACCATGCAAATAAACGATACTATAAGGTGTTTGAGCTTTAAGGTCAGGAGCATTCCAAATAATTTTAGCCTCATTGCCCGTTTTTAAGTTAGGAATTCCAGCCTCCTTGTTCAATACATAGCCATCAAGCTCTTCAATCGTCAAATTCAAGGACTTAACCGTTGCTTTTCCATCAAGATTAGGAATGGTAGCCTTCGGGCCAAGAAAATATAGAAGGACAAAACCTACTAAGATGAAAGCCAATATTTTTAATGCCTTAAACATAGTTGATCGATGAAATCCAGTGATTTGTAATGAAAAATCATAAAAAGAGTGTGGCCTAGGTGTCTTAAAATGGTCGTAAGCCCTCTCTTATTAGATTTTTTTTGCGTCTAGAAAATCAAGTTAGGCTTATATGATTCTTATATGGCTTACATGCCTTATATGGTTAAAGAATCGCCAAAACCACACTTCAACAGCACACTTACACTTCTCTTTTCATCAGGACTTCAGCAAACTGTCGGAGAAATTTTTTACGTTCCTTAGGTACTGAAATGGCATTTAATTGAGCCATTCCCTTTTCTAGATAATCCAATTTAAGCTTTTCAGCCAACTGCGGGATTCCTAAATCCAAGTAAATTTCTTTGATAGCTTTGATTTTTGCTACCTCATTATCGTCAGTAGCAATCCAGCGTTCAAGTTCCTTTTCCTTTTGTGCATCCGCTAACTCCAGCGCTTTTAGCAAAAGGAACGTCTTTTTGTTTTGAGCAATATCCCCACCGACTTTTTTCCCAAATTTGGCAGGATCACCAAAGGAATCGAGAATATCATCTTGCAACTGAAAAGCAATACCGACATCACGTCCAAAACCAGCTATCAGACGAGCATTGTCCTTAGAAGCACCTCCTATCAACGCTCCGAGTTCTAAACTACCGCCTAGGAGTGCCGCAGTTTTTAGCTCTATCATAGTTAAGTACTCGCTAATCTCTACATCATCTCGCGTTTCAAAATTCATATCATATTGC
Organism: Saprospiraceae bacterium; assembly: GCA_020631545.1. Taxonomy (GTDB): domain Bacteria; phylum Bacteroidota; class Bacteroidia; order Chitinophagales; family Saprospiraceae; genus JAHDHB01. The sequence goes on from JAHDHB010000082.1 coordinate 9,609, forward strand.
TGCCCTTCACAAACGTCAATAGCGGATTGATTGAAAATTTTAAGTAGAGGAACGGCTAAATGTTCATTTCCTTGAATTAGAAACTGATAAGCATAGATCATCATGACATCTCCTGACAAAATGGCCGTATTGGCATCATATTTCATATGAACAGTAGGCTTCCCACGGCGTAAAGGCGCTTCATCCATAATATCATCATGTAGTAAACTGAAATTATGGAATAACTCGACTGAAAATGCAGCAGGCAAAGCCTTTTTAGAATCTCCCCCAAAGAGCTCGCAAGCCATGAGTAGCAACACAGGACGCATCCGTTTACCTCCAATAGAAAGGATGTAATTTACAGGATCATAAAGCTCCTGAGGTCTTTTTTCGAATTTTAAACTTTCTAAATAAGCAAGGAAGTTCGTTCTTAAAGCAGTAGTATCGTTCATGAGCAAATATAGCTTGTTTTTAAGGCGCAAAGGTAAGCATTTTAATTAAGGACGAGTAGGGGACCGTTGGATTTATCCGACAGGTTAAGTCAATGTCTAAAATACTAAAAACATTTAAAGTCAGGCTTTATGTTTATCATTGTGCTTGAAAAGTAGGGGAGAAGAGCATGCATTTGTTGAAAAAATGTAGTCGTACTTGGAGTTGGGGGCATACTTTTTGGCAAACTAATTGATTTATAACGCTTGAAATATACGTCATGAGGTCGCCTTTACTTCGGGGGGCTAAAAATATACAAATATGATAGTCAGATTATTAACGGTTTTTCTACTTGGATTGTTGGTCTTGCCTGCACAAGCGCAAAAAGAGGTAGAATATGTCAAAGACAATTACTTACGTTATGCCGATCATGTCTATCAATCCAATATCGGTGCAGTGACTTTTCATCCAAACTTAGCACCAATTGACTTGCCAATCATGGACTTAGGAGCCAATAATGGCGCTTTATTACTACAGTTTGATGACTTAGATGCAGATGCCAAGGACTATTCTTACACGGCTATTCACTGCAATGCCGATTGGACACCTTCGGATTTGGATGAATTGGATTATATCGACGGGTTTAGTTCGGATGAAATCACGGAGTATGAATTCTCCTTTGGTACATTGGTGCATTACACGCATTATGAATTATCCCTACCCAATGACAATATGGCATTCACTAAATCAGGCAATTATCTGCTAAAAGTCTATGATTCAGATGATGAAAACAATGTCGTCTTAACTCGTCGCTTCATGGTAGTAGAAAGAAATATGGCGATTAGCCATGAGGTGAAACGGGCAGCGATGATTTCGAAAGCTAGAACCCATCAAGAACTTGATTTTATCGTTAACCACAAGGGCATCAATGTACGAAATCCTAGAACAGAAGTCAAAGTAACTGTACTTCAAAATGGTCGTTGGGATAATGCTATCTCGGACTTACAGCCTGTTTTTATCAAGGAAAATCAACTCATTTATGACTTACAAGATGACGTAGTTTTTCCTGGGGGGAAGGAATTTCGAGTAGCGGATTTAAGTAGCACACGCTACAAGGCAGAGGGCGTCAAGGCATTAGAAGACGATTTAGACCGTAGTTATATCCTTGTAATGCCCGACGAATCACGAACAGGAAGACTTTACGAAGCTTTTTCAGATATCAATGGCCGTTATTTTATAGACAATTATCATGAGGATAATCCTGCTTTAGAATCGGACTACATAAGAACGACCTTTACCTTGGTTCATCCTTATCCCTTTCCGGATGGCAATATCTATCTCTTTGGTGCTTTATCCGATTGGCAGACTAAGCAAAAGTTTAAAATGCGCTACGATGAAGCCAAAGGCGCTTACCAATGTACGCTTGATTTAAAACAGGGCTACTATAATTATGCTTATGCTTTTGTGAAAGATGGTGATGCACATGCTGACTTAAGTCTTGTTGACGGCGACTGGTATGACACTAGTAATGATTACACCATTTTAGTATATTATCGTTCTTTTGGAGACCGAAATGATCGCTTGGTAGGCCTTAAAGAAATCAACAAAATTCGATAATAGGGCGTTTTTACCATTATTTTTGACTAAAAGACTGCCTTATGTCAAGGGGTGATTTTTGGGTAAATATCGAATCTTTAAGTACTATCGAAGTCTATTTAGAAAAAATTATCATTGGAAAGAATGCATTTGAAAACAACTATTGACGAGATTAGTCGTAAATATTGAATTTTAAATGGGTTTTTTGTATTAGCTCAATTTAATCACAATAACCATTTAAAAAATAGGTGTTTTATGGCACTGAATTTGTTATATTGAAGCGCTGTTCGATTTTTTTTTAAAAAAATGCGTTCTATTATTAAAGCATTCGTAAAAAAATATCGTTCTTTGCCCTTGGATACTAAATTTGTACAGTACCTCAAAAGTTGGTACTGTTTATACTTACACCCGCTAAACTCAACCATGTTAAGCAGGAGAAATGTCAGAGTAAAGGTATTGCAGGCTTTATATGCTCAAAATAGAGACAAAACCCTCAATACTAAAAAAACGGAAGCTTTATATAGACAAAGCATTCAGGATTCTTATAAATTGTACTTGTTAAACTTGTTCCAATTGTATAAGGTGGCTGAGTATGTCTATGAAGATGCTAAAATTCGCTCAGCGAAACACCTTCCTACCGAAGAAGACAAGTTGTTTTCTACCAAGCTGTTTGATAATCCTATCATGCAGATGGTAGCGCAAAGCAATGGCTTCTTATCTTTGGTGAAAAAGGACAAACTGTCTCGTATCTTAGATAAAGACATTACTAGGAAACTCTACAATGAGTTTGCTAAAACTGAGCTCTTCAAAGCCTATTTACTAAATTCAGATTCTAAAGTTTCTGATGATAGGGAGGTTTTGCTAGCCTTGTATAAGTCTATGATCAAAAACGAGCTATTTGACGAACTCGTAGGAGATCGGTACGCGAATTGGGAAATCGATAAGTCACTCGTCGTCGGCGCTATTAAAAAAACGTTGAAACTTAAAGAGTTTGAACCCGATTTTTATGAGCGGTATTATCCCGATAACTTAACCGTAGACGAGTTTGGCGGTGAGTTAGTTTACAAATCACTTCACTTCAATGAGGATTTTTCAGATCTGATTAAACCTAAACTGGAAAATTGGGAAATGGAGCGTGTCGCAGTTATTGATATGCTCTTGATAAAGATGGCTTTGTGTGAATTGATTTACTTTCCTAGTATTCCTACCAAAGTGACTATCAACGAGTTCGTAGATATTTCTAAGGTGTACAGCACTATTAAAAGCAAGGAGTTTATCAATGGCGTATTGGATAAACTCATGAAGCAGCTCAAAAATGAAGGAAAAATAAATAAAAAAGGTAGAGGGTTAGTAGATTAACCCTCTTTACCCATACCTCACCCAAACTTTTTCTCTTTTTTTTATCAAAGACCTGAAATTCATCACGCTGCTTGGCTGTTAGTTGCACTGTGCATAAATTTATAGCCATTATATGAGTCAAGGTCGATTGTGTATGCTGCCAAAGTGTACGACATATGTAATATTTGGCTTATTTTATGTGATTATCCAAATGTTTTTGTTATAATAATCGCTCATCTAAAATTATAGACCATGAGAAACTTTGTACTTATGGGATTAATCTTGGCCATAGTCCTTACGATGACTACAGCCAGTTTTTCCCAAACTTCCTCTTATAAAAATGGCCTTGGCATAAAAGCTTTAGTCATTGACTATTCTAGCCCCCTATCGGATAAGTTTTTTGATAAGGATCACAATACTATGGGTATTGAGTACCGGTATTCTAGATTCCTTAACAATTCTTTCAACCTTGCTTTTCCTGCTCGGTTAGGTTATGTTGAATATCCTACTAATGATTCGACTTTTGCTGATCGTTCTATGTTTGCTTCGTTGGGTCTAAACCTTATCTACAAATTCAACAATGGCTATCTTCTTAAGGAAGAGTCTTGGTTTGCTCCTTACGTTTTTGTAGGTGGTGGTGCTGAATATCTTGATCAAGTAAGAGTTGGTGATAATATTGATTTTCAACTTCCTTTTGGTTTAGGGTTTAACTTCCGTCTGTCCGACCATGTTAGAGTTCAACTTCAATCTGAATATAGAGTGGCGGTTATTAATGAGTATAATAATTTTAAGCACTCTGCTGGGCTTATTTTCCTTCTTGGTGAAGGTACACCTCCTGAGCCAGAGCCGCCTGCTGATAAAGACGGTGACGGCATCATTGATATGGAAGATGAATGCCCTGACGTCGTTGGTATCGCTAAATTTAATGGCTGTCCTGACACCGACGAAGATGGTTTGGTAGATAGCAAAGATGAGTGTCCTAAAGAAGCTGGGCCAGAAGATAACAAGGGGTGTCCTTGGGGCGATGCGGATAAAGATGGCTTAACGGACAACGAAGATGATTGCCCAGAAGAAGCAGGTGCAAAAGATAATAAAGGTTGTCCTTGGGGCGATGCGGATGGTGACGGTGTTACCGATAATGTAGATAACTGTCCTTCTGAGGCAGGGCCAGCAGATAATGCAGGTTGTCCTGTGAAGGTTGTTGAAAAAGATACGGATGGTGACGGCATTATCGACAAAGAAGATAATTGTCCTTCTGTAAAAGGTCTTGCTACGCTTAAAGGTTGTCCTGATATGGATGGTGACGGTATCACAGATGCTGCTGATAAATGTCCTAACAAATCAGGCTTAGCTTCTAACCAAGGCTGTCCAGAAGTTAAGGAAGAAGTGAAGCAAGTACTTGATTTGGCTATGCGTTCTGTTCAGTTTGAAACGGGAAGTGCTACGCTTAAAACGTCTTCTTATGCGGTCTTAGATCAATTGGCCGGCATTCTTAAGGAATACCCTGAGTATAGCGTTAGCATCGGTGGCCATACCGATAATGTAGGAGCTGCTTCTAGTAATTTAGCGCTTTCTGAGCGTAGAGCTAAAGCTTGCTATGACTACCTTGTCAAGAAAGGAATTAGTGGCTCTAGAATCAGCTATGCTGGTTATGGTGAAACTCAGCCTATTGCAGACAATGCTAGTAAAGAGGGACGCTCTCTTAATCGAAGAGTTGAATTTAACATCTTTATCCCTAGAAGATAGAGGAACTTGTGTTAAGTTCTGAAAATAATTTGACGCTTTAACTAAAAAAGTAGTCGAATAACTAAACTTTTAAGCCAAATAATGTATCTTTGCATTGTTTGGCTTTCTTATTAACCGAAAGTTGAACCTTGGTACGATGAAATTTGATGACCTATTTTCTTTTCTAGGTAAAAGATATAAAGAAAATAAGTTTTTTATGAACAATTTGGTCGTTTGAAGGATTTAAACTACCGTAACAAATTTTTTTTCGTACCAAAAAATGCTATTTTTGCGCAATCTTAATTTTAATTTTAAAAAATCGTAATCAACATGAAAAATCTTATTCTAGGGCTACTCGTTCTTTGTCTAGGGTTCACAGCTTGCAACTCCGGTGGTGCTGGAGAAGAAAAACCAGCAGAAGAAGTAACAACTGATGCTACTTTACCTAACGCTAATGAAGTGCGTGACGCAGTAAATGAAGCTATTCCAGATGATACTATTAACGTAGCCAAAATGGTCTTCACTGAAGAAACTTTTGACTATGGTACTGTTGATGCTGGTGAAGTTGTAGAACACTCTTTCAAATTTAAGAACGAAGGTGTTGCTCCATTGACTATCACAAAAGCAAAATCTACTTGTGGTTGTACTGTTCCTGATTATCCGAAAGAGCCTATCGCTCCAGGTGCTACAGGCGAAATCAAAGTTCGTTTCAATACTAAAGGTAAATCGGGTAGAAACCGTAAACCCGTTAACATTACAGCGAATACTTGGCCTACTACAACTACTGTTTATATCGACGGTAGCGTAAACAAAGGTGAAGAAGAAAAAACTGCTGAAAATGCAAGCCAACCTGCTAACAAGTAATTGAGATTTAGCATTTAAAATATCCGAGCAAGTAGAAGTCTTTTGATTTTTACTTGCTCGTTTTATTTTGTACCTTCGCAGCCATAAAAATTATTTCTTATGCAATCGTCTATTCTTTTATTACAAGCTGGTGGAAACAACTCAATGGCCAACATGATCCTTATCCTTGGGATCTTCATTGTTTTTTACTTCTTCCTCCTTCGTCCGCAATCCAAAAAAGCAAAAGAACAAGCTAACTTCATGGAAACCCTAGAAAAAGGGGAGTCTGTAGTTACTATTGGAGGTATCCATGGGAAAATCACGAAAGTTGGTGATTCCACTTTCACTATTCTGGTAGATACTAAAACCTACCTGACTATTGAAAAATCGACCGTCTCTATGGAGTACACCATGTCCGCTAGAGAAACGGATAGTAACAGCTAAGTATGGAGGCCACTCCGAAAAGGCTCTTCT
>JAHDHB010000083.1 GCA_020631545.1 Saprospiraceae bacterium
ACAGATGCGAATGGTTGTACCGCAGTCGCTAGTGTAACCATCATAGAACCCAATGGAGTATTTGAGGCTAGTGCAACAGAAGGTTCTCCAATCTTATGTTATGGAGAATCGAATGGAGTTGCAACTGTTTATGTTACAAATGGTACAAATCCATACACTTACGTGTGGGAAAATGGAGAAATGACAGCCACCGCCACCGCCTTAACCTCAGGAAATAAATGGGTAACCGTTACAGATATTGCTAATTGTACGGCTACCGCTACTGTAAGTATCAGAGAGCCCTGGCCTTTTATCCTCAGTCTCGCCCCAACAGATGCAAGCACCAACGCTAACAATGACGGCAGCATCATCACCACAGTAAATGGAGGAACATCTCCATACACCTACCAGTGGAGTGCCAACACAGGCAATCAAACCACATCAACAGCATCAAACCTATCAGCAGGAACTTACATGCTAACAATAACAGATGCAAACGGCTGTACAACTACAGGAAGTGAAGTCATCAATGAACCACTACCAATAGTAATCTCTGTAACCTCAACCAATAACGTCTCCTGTAATGGCGTGTCAGACGGCTATGCTAAAGTGGCGGTAGTAGGAGGAATATCACCTTATACCTACCTCTGGGATAATGGCGAAAACAGCTCTACCGCCACCGCTTTAGGTGCAGGCATACACACCGTAACGGTAACGGATGCCAATATGGCTTCTGCTACCACAATGACGACTATCACAGAACCAGATACTTTACTAGCTACTTCTATTTCTCAACAAGCATCCTGCCTCACCTGCTCTGACGGTACAGCCACTATAACTACGACAGGTGGTACTTCCCCTTACACCTTCATATGGTCTCAAGATGCAGGAAACAACACCAATACAGCAAGCAACTTACTAACAGGAGAACACTACCTCACGATCACCGATGCGAATATGTGTATAGCCTTCGACACTGTATTCGTAGATTATTTCGTTTGTAGCGATACGACAGCCAATCCCCTAGACTCCATGCAACTCATCAATCTCTACAATGACACAGACGGTTAAAACTGGGATAATCCATGGGATTTAACAATGCCTGTAGCGACTTGGCAAGGCATTTCCTTGTCATGTGGTTGTGTCGTAGGCATCAGCCTCAATAGTCAAAACTTGACGGGGTGTATTCCTGATTTGGATTTGCCTAAATTGGAATATTTGAAGCTAAAAGCGAATGATATTGAATGTGTGCCGAATTTCTCGGGTATTCCGAAGGTAGAGATCATTGAGCTGTCCAATAATAAGCTGACCGAAGGACCACCACTTTACAATACACCGAATTTACGAATCTTAACCTTGGATAATAACAACTTACTAGATGTACCAGATTACCTTGGTTTGCTTAATCTCGACACCTTGCATGTGCAGTATAATCGTTTGATATTTGATGATTTGGTCGTCTACAATCCGCCAAAGAATGCTTATGTCTATGCACCGCAAGATAGTATCGCGACCCTGTTGACGACTAATGGTGATTTCTTGTATGTAGAGGCAGGAATACCAACAGATGATTTTGAGTGGTTTAAGGATGATTTATCAGGGGGGAGTCAAGGGGTAGTCGAATTTCCTGTTTATGGCGAAGGTGTCTATCGCTGCCAAGCAAGGAGTAATGCTGTTTTTTCTGAGTTGACGTTGTATTCTAAGGAGTTGGAGGTTTGTAATGGTAGTCTTTCAAGCCCTTTTTATTTCTACCCATCATATCCGTATAATTCGCCCCTTTGTAAAGGAGATCCTTTAAGTTTTAGTTTGCCACCTATTTTTGAACGATATGTATTTTTGCAAAATGGTGAAGTGATTTATGATGGAGGAGACAATGGATTTTCAATATTAAACTATGAGGATGGAGATGTTTTTTCTGCTATTCATTATGATACTGATGGTTGTCCTACATTCACCAATAATTTTGAAATAGAGGTTAAGTCTATTCCTTATGTTGATGTTTGGCTGTCTAGTGATAACAATCTTACCGTTTCATTAGTAAACGACACCTTCCCTTGGTCTTTTGAATTGATTAGCTATGACCAATTTGGAGATGCCGAACTGGAGACAATAACTGTTAATAATCAAAGTGATATAACCCTTGGAATTGACCCGAATTATTACTATGAAATTACGATGGTAACGATTATTGCAGATAATTGTCCAAACACCGATACCATCCCTGTCGGCCATATCGATGGCTGCCAAGCGATCTGCGTAGGATATAGCAATCCACAGGTAGAATATTTCACAGCTAATTTTTATGATTATGCAACGAATATTGATTGGAATTTTTATCCAAGTACGGCCTTAGCCAAAGGCGATATTGAACTGCTTGGCGACTCGACGGAATTGGCACTAGCCTTGGACTTTTCGAATGCCAATCCTTTGATTGATACGCTTATCCTAGAAGTGGTCGCCACGACATCTACAGGCATACAGACTTTGCAATATACCGTAGTACTAGACAAGGAGTGTGTATGGCCCGGCGATGTAGATAATGATGGTCAGGTGGTGGTGATTGATGGCGTGAATTGGATTAATGATGAATTGGGAATAAAAGAAGCTGCTACGGAATATGAGGTGTCAGCGCGTCCTATATCAGGCTTAGGGATTCATAGCTTCCAACGCTCGCCAGAATGCTTGGCTACGAATACTTATGAATGGTATCCTCAATCTGCGATAGATTGGGAGTTGGAATATTTAAACAGCAATGGATATCGCATTCCTTTCCTATATGAGCTATATGACGTAGACTCGAATCTTGTGGTGCAAAAGAATTTAAAATTCGCTGATTGCAACGGTAATGGTAGTATTGAAGATAACCAATTATGGGATGATTCCTTTAGTCAAAGCTTCTATGATGTCCCAAATCCTACAGACCATGACATCATAGTGTTTCATGCCGAAAACGACAGCCGACATAACGGTAATGCTCCACTCGCGAAATCCAGCAATAACTTCCCTGAATATATTCACCTAGAGAGTAATCAGGATACAATATTTAATGGCGATCAAGTCGTATTTACGGCCTACTTAGGCAATGATTCTGTAGTGATAGAAAATGTGCATCATATCGCCTTTGTTGGGGAAGGAGAATTTGGGGATTATTACAGACCCTTAATCGACATTGATAATAGTTTTCTAGTACCTGATGCAAAGGTGGATTATCCTTTCTTGAAATACGATAGTAAAAACAATCCGAACGATAGCCTTTATTGGTATGTTTCTCTAGGTAGGAATGCGAACGCCATTCCTCATGGTGTAACTTTTACAAAGCAAGAAGAAATCTGTCAACTTATTTGTCATATCATCATCGCACCTTTTACGAGTGGTTCAGGTGGAAGTACCAACAAAAATGCTAATGGCTTAATCCCTGTAACCTTCAAAATACCAGCAGCAGGGCTATTGATGGAAGATGGTCGTGTGATGTATGTTCAATCCCAGGTAGATACGGTATGGGTGCGGCCTAATCCTTTACTAAAGGCCAATGTGTGGTTAGAAGGGCCATTTAATAGGGATAGCTTACTGATGGATGATCATCTAAGGACAAAGAATCTGATTCCGACACAATCACCCTATTTCAATAATCCCAACTATACAACGAGTAATTATGGCTTTGAACTAGAAAACCGTACTAGAATTATGGGCATAACAGGTGATGCAGCTATCGTAGACTGGATTTTCCTAGAGCTTCGTGATAAAGATGATCCCAACATTGTCATATCAGCGCGTTCAGCACTATTGACTCGGCATGGCGAAATTAAGGATGTAGATGGTGTGTCTCCAGTGTATTTTCCTTTGATTCCAAATGATTTGTATTTTATAAAAATCATTCATCGCAATCATCTTCCCATGATGTCGGCTACGCCTATTCTGTTGGATAGAACGCTTACACTTCATGATTTCTCCAAGCAAGATTCCTACAAAAATGGAGGTAGCGGTCAGAAAGAAGTCGCCAATAATCTTTGGGCTATGTTTGCTGGAGAACTAGAACTCGACAGGAGTATAGACGGAAGAGATCGCAACACCTTTTCTACACAAAATGGCCTATTCAATATTTACTGCACGGGTGATTTGGATTTTAGCGGTGATGTGAATGGTGTAGATAGAATACTTTGGTCAAATAATAATGGAGTGTTTTCGAATGTACCATAATGCGGCATCGCGTAGCAAGGAGTTGAAACCCGTTGCTATAGAGCCTCGAAGGCTATCGCCTTCTCTAGCAAAAACGTTTTGAGCTTTTCTTTGGAGATAGGGACACATTTTTATCAATAGTTGGGCTGAATGCGTCGTGTATTCAAAAAGAGATTAAGAATATTGATTTTGTTCATGATTTTAGTCCAGTCCACTAGAGAAGGCGACAGCCTTTGAGGATCTACAGCAATTGGGTTTTAACCCCTTGCCACGCAGTGCACGTCATGCATTCAAATGAATGAAGAATGGAAGGTCATAAATGTTGAACGAGTCTTGGAGAGGAGATCACTAGTTTCAATCCCTTGCACTACTGATGCCATATTAAAAAAAAGGAAAGCTACCCCAAAATCTCCTTACCAATGGCGGGAGGAGGTAGGGCAGTGGCAGCGTGGCGGCGCAGTCCACTGTTGGGCAGTGTGTAGGAGTGAGTGTGCAAGTATTTTTACAAGCACACTCCTCCGTTTTACAACCTACGGAATACTGCTTATTCGATTTCGGTTATTCCAAGTGATGCTTCTATCTTGAGCGTCTACCTGACCATCTAGATTACAATCGGCGGAATAGTAGCCTACTTGATTGCGGTAATTCCAAGTATTGCTACGGTCGCGAGCGTCAATTTGATTATCGTTGCTCGTATCTCCATGGATAAGGGTATAGTAGCCATTGGATTGCATTTCAGAATCATTATTATAGGCAGGGTTTTGAGTAAAATCAATTAGGGGCGTACTTTCATCAAGGAGTACGGGTTGTGCTGTCATGATGGAAAGGTGATTGCGATGACGGATGACGACATGATAGTCGCCAGAAGCTAAACCCCAAAGCCTAGGAGGTGTTTGACCATCCATATCCACAACATTGCCATTTCGAGTAAGTAAGGCAGGTCTTGCATTCAGAATGATAGCAGGATTGTCTTTGTCTCGTATTTCGACAAATACCCAATCCACGATAGCTTCCTGCCCAGAGACAGACAGAACCGCCGAACTGTCTGTCATCTTTAGACCTTTTAGTTCTCGATTAGGAAAGTCAAATCCTAGTGTGGAGAAAGGTTCTGTGGCAGGAATCAAACCGCTGATTCTGAGATCATCGCGCATTAAACCATTGGCTACCTCGTAGGAGCCTTCTAGGAGTACGCGCATATTTAGTAATGGATTGGGCTTCACCCAGATAGTCGTTGTATTAGATTGGGCGTATAGCGTTTCACCCGTTTCTAGTAATATTCCTGCTGTAGGGATTTTGAAAGTAACAGGGACGGCTTGGGTTTGCTTATTTATCGGCATTGTCAAAGATCCTGCTACGGAAATGTGGCAAGTCAGATTGCATATTTCTTCTCCAGCAAAATCGACGCTATAAGATAGATTATCGGGGCGACCAAGTGAAACGTGCCACCTTAGGCTATCCGTAGGAGTACCCGTGGCATCTTCTTCTAGGAAAAAATAGCTGTAACTTAAGTTCGAATTTCCTTCGCAAAGGTGGCTGTCGCTTACATCAACAAGAGGCTCATTGGCATCGCCAAAAGCACCTTTCCCTACAAAAGCTATATGATGAACTCCGTTGACGGGGGCAGTGGGTGAACCAAGAAAGAGGTCAAACAAAACCCATTGACCGAGGAAAACCGTATCGCTTGCAGGAATGATAAGAATGTTTTCTTGGAAATTATTAGCCTTCGGCAAGGGCATATTACCTTGATGTTGAGACCCATTAAGTGCTTGGTACATCACAATGTCGTGATCGGTCGGATTTGTGACATCTGTAAATGGAATGGTGAAAGGATCTGTCCAATTTTGGGTAGTATCAAGCATTCCGTCACCATTACAATCGGCATATTTTAGATTAAGGATAGAGGTGTCATTAGCAACTAAATCAATGATTTCAAAATCAGCGGGATAAAAGGTACTTGAGGAGGTTTCCATTTTCCAGTCCGTAGCTACTTGGGGTACCCAATCATAGTTGTTTGTAGCCATGCAACCTGTGTATCGTTGTGGATTGTGTAAGATTTCACCATTGGTAGTATTTAAAAATTCATTGTATTGTAAGCGGGCTAACTCTAGGGCTAGTTCATCATCAATCCAATTTATATTCGAATTGGTATTGGCTTGACCATCCATATTGACATCTCCCGGCCAAACACAGGCGGGGTCTAGGGTGATTTGAAGTTCGAGGTACTCCATCCCACAATCGCCCATAGCTGTAGCTTGCAACAAAAGGGTGTTTTGACTTGGAGTAGCATTGGAAAAGTCGAGTGTTATAATTGGCTCTTCTGTAGAACCGATGATTTTGACATCGCCATTGGCGAGGGCGGAAGAAGGGGATATTGCCCATTCGATAGTGGTGAAATCTACACCATCGGGGAAGGTCGTCGTGTAATCCTCGGTATAGTTTGGGCTATAGCCTACGCAGATGTTGGGGCAACCATTAATGTGACCTGTGGGATAGGTTTCAACATAGTCACAAGTATCACTGCTTAGTCCTAAATCGTGAATGATGTAGTACCTGTCAGGGGAGTTGGTCAATGTGGTATCTGTTCCGTAAATAGTGTAGGAAGTAGTGTCTAATGCCGTTGTTCCCGTGTAGCTGTGGAGGTCAAAACTCCAAGGAGGAGCGCCTTGGGTAAGGGCTAGTTGTATCTCCGTCGTCGTCGGATTACAAATTTGTAAAGAAGGCTCTAAAAAAGCATCGAGAATAATTACATTGGCTGGACTGTCGTAGCAGTCATAGTTGAATAGATCGGACGATACCAAAACAGAAACCGTATCACCAGCATTTAGGGTATTGCTGCTAAAGGTCAAGCTGTCACTATAGGACTCGTAATTGCCGTTTACGCATAAAAAAGCTCTTTGGTAATCTCCTAGGCCAAGTACATTATCCTCTAGACTAAAGGTATAAGTAGAATTTGAGCAAGTGGTAGCATTATTAGGTGAAACAATCAAAGAAAGGGTGCTAATGGTATCAGGAGGAACCAGCCCGACTGTAGGAGATGCAACAACTGAGCAATTGTTATTATGGACTACCGTAACTTGGAAAGTACCTGGGGGGAGAAAGGTAGCGGTATTTGTCGTAGAATTGTTGGCGTAATATTCTCCATTAGCCCAATTATATTCATAAATGGGAGGGAATCCTGTGCCCGATATAGATACGGTAGCCGAACCATTATAATCCCCATGGCAAGAAGGTGTTGTATCAATAATTTGCACACTAAAAGCCGTATTCAGGATTTGATTGAATTCCGAGTATAGATGACCGTCAAAATAGACATCTTTATGGCCTAGTGTTGTGTAGGTTGTTTGGTTATACATCTTACCTATTACCGTTTGAGTAGTTGCATTACCTTCAAAATTCCATGTGCCTGGATAAGCTGATGAATACCAAATAGGTTCTCCTAATCCATTTATAAGGTTAGTATTGATTATCGGTTGAGCAGCTAAATTAAAACTGCTATCTTGTGTCGCTAGTACAGTACCTGATAGTAATTGTATGGCATTTGAAAGGCCATTGGTGCCGTTTCCGCCATTACCTCCTTGTCCACCATCGCCACCACGACCACCATTTCCCCCTTGGCCTATTTCATTGGTACAAGTACTAGCTCCTTGTCCACCATCTCCTCCTAGGCCACCGTTACCACTTGCTCCACCCATACCTCCATAACCATTTAACGTTGTGATATAGGACTGTAAGAGATTACCTCCTATACCGTTATTAATTAAGGTAAGACCGAAGGAGCTGCCACCTCCTGTACCACCAGTGCCGCCTGTTCCCCCTTGTCCACCGCCGCCGCCTCCACCGCCTCCATTGCCTGGGCCAGCCGTACATGAAACTGAGCATTCTTGCGCGCCACCACCGCCGCCACCACGTCCTCCTTGGCCACCAGTTCCATTCTCACCATTTCCTCCAACTGCGCCCGGCATCCAAAGTCCTGCTGCATTAAAAGAACCCATATTGCCATTGATTCCATTAGCGCCATTGCTACCATTATTGCCATCCGCTCCATTGATTCCGTTGCCGCCGGGATCGGCAGAAACTCCACCTGTACCGCCATTGCAATTCGTGCTTTGTCCTTGACTTCCTCCACCACATTGACCATCTATTCCATTGTTTTCACAAGTCGCTGCGGCATCGCCACCTTGACCACCGCCTCCGCCATTTCGCCCTAAACCATTAGAGCCTGCAACTGTGCCATTGGCTCCTTGGCCACCTAACCCACCTATGCCGCCTAGGGCTGGAGCGATACAAGTTCCTGCATCACAACTTCCAGCCCCGCCATTATTTCCAGCAAGACCATTTAACCCATTGCTACCGCTTGTTCCATCTAACCCATCTCCTCCTTTACCAGCAACTATTTGGCATCGTACCACCTTATAATTCGAGCAACCATCAAGTAAGAGACCGTAAGTAGAGTAAGCAGGATTTGTAGCCGTAGCGTCGGGGCCATCCGCAGTGGTAATCGTGAGATTTTGTAGTCTGAAGTTAGTGCTATTATTGGCCGTGAAAGCGATTAAGGCAGGAGCAGCGCTTGTTCCGTCGTTGCCTATGGCACTACGATGAATTTCCGTTAAGGCGGGATTGCTGTATTTTCTTAACCAGTAGATGTCATATCCGCCCTCTATCGTTATATCACTAGGAAGGTTTAGTGCTTCATCAATAATGTACTGCCCTTCTTGCATTCTTACAGCGTTATTGCTGTTGGCCACTAGGTTGATACCTGTATATAAATCTACGGGATTTTGTTGTGTACCGGAATTAGAGGGTAAACCAGAAGGGGTTACATAAATGGCATCATCGCAGGGGTAGTTCTGTGTACGACCATTAAGGCTACTTACTAGGAAAATGCTTAGAAAGAGTAGACGATAGATGGAGCTGCCATAGCGAGGGATTATAGCTTGAGTATTTATAGGTTTCATAAAAACGGTTTTTTAAAGGTTAGAAATAGAATTCAAATTCAACGGTATGGAGGGGCTATTCTCTTGTTGTGTTACAAAGAACTACCTTTTTTAGTCGTATAGCAATTATATGAGAGAACGATTTCTTAATTTTGTTAGCTAAAAATGTAGTGTTATTATGGAAGTAATGCTATCAATTCCTTTATTTATAAGGAATAATTGTAGAAAGGAAGAGCTTAATTGTTAGGTTAAAAAAACACAAGACGGCTAGGCCATTAGTTAGTAGTTGTCTAAAACTAAATTCTATGAATCTATTCTATAAAAGAGCAATTGTCGAGTTGTTGGAGACTTTTTCCAAGGCCGAAGTCAAGGAGTTTAGAGGGTATCTTCAATACAAGGAGGGAAAAACGTTGGTGGATTTATGGACTATTTTGCATAAAAAACATCCTAAATACAACATTTCAGATGAAAAGGTCTTCGAATTAATGCGTCCTAACAAGACGTACAATGATGGGCTTTTTCGAATGTGGATTGCCGAGTTAACCAGGGCAGCGAAAGATTTTATTAGCATCCAAGCTTTTCAGGAGAATGATTTTTTAGTTAACAATACGCTTTCTATGGCTTTACTCAAGCGTCGCGTTGTTAAAATGGGACGAAAAACATTGGCCAATCAGGAAAAAATGTTGGAAAGTACGAAGCAACCCGATATGCATTATTTCACGCATTGCTTTCTTCATAAAGACATTGCTTATCAATACATGACGGTATTGAATTATTTGAATACTTCGGATAATTTGCAAGAAGCGGTGGATTATTTGGACTATAGCTATTTGATGCAGAAGTTGAAATATTTATTTGCGATGCACAATCGTAAGCGGATTGTAAATGAAAACTATACTTTTCGCTTAGAAACGCAGTTGTTAGATTACCTTGATCAATATCCACAAGAAGATAACCCCTTGATACACCTGTATTATTTGATGTTGCGTTTGATACGCGATTTGAGCGATCATGCTAGTTTTGACCGTTATTTGGCTTATTATAAGCGATATAAAAAAGAGATTCATCCTATAGAAGCACGGCAGTTGACTACTGGAGCCATCAATTTCTGTTATTGGAATATTCAGTTGGGACATTTAAAATTCCTAATGCCTCGGTTAGAATTAGCAAAAATCATGATTGGCGAACAGTTTGTGTTGGTTGATGGTCGAATGCCTGGTTATCATTTTCGAAATATCGTACGTATTGGGATTGAGGCTGCTGCATTGTCTTGGGTCGAAGCTTTTATTAAGGAATCACTACCCCTTACCCTAGAAGAAGAGCGGCCTTATCTAGAAGCTTATAATTGGGCTTATCTGTACTTTGCTAAAGGTGAATTTAAGACACAAACGCCTTGGATGCGTAAAATGGAACAGGGCGATTTTTCATTTATTGACCTAAATAATGAGATTGCTTTTCGCATTCTAAAACTCAAAACAGCTTTCGAGCAGCTTGGTTCTAAGGCGAAACCAAGGGAACACGAAGCATTCCAGTCTCAATTAGATGCTTTCCGAAACTTTCTTACCCGAAAGTCAGCCATGCCCGAAAATGCTAGGCGTTCTGCAACCAATTTTCAAAAGGCACTCCACCAGTTGCATCAACTCAAGCAGCGGAAAACGCTTCGTATAGGCGATTTGAAGTCATATATCTTGGACTTGCAACCCATACAGGAACTACCTTGGGTACTAGGGAAGATTATTTAGGGACCTGAGCTAAATGTTAATGTATAGGTAAATAGTGTTTGACCGAAAACGATCATTTTAGGAAAAAGGAGTGAAGTATCATCAGTTGAATGTGGGATGGCCATTGCGTTTTGCCTTCAACCGATGACTAGCGATGG
The DNA here is from genome assembly GCA_020631545.1 of Saprospiraceae bacterium. GTDB lineage: Bacteria > Bacteroidota > Bacteroidia > Chitinophagales > Saprospiraceae > JAHDHB01. The sequence goes on from JAHDHB010000083.1 coordinate 10,969, forward strand.
CAAAAAAATGCCTTTTTCGTTCAGACACTAAGTAAGAGATTCTTCGAAAAATTACAAGCAATTCTTAAGACCGCATAACTATTTTTTAGGCAATATCATATATCTTAGTAAAATAATTAAAAATCAATATCATGAAAAGAACACCATTAGAAGTCTACAAAGCTTTTAGAATTAGTATGTTAGATGGGACAGATGCTTGGATGGATTTAATTGCGGAAAAGGTAGTCTTAGTCGGGCCTTTGGCAAGAATAGAGGGCAAAGGAGGATTTATTGAAGTCAATAAACCCTTTTTTAGTTCGATTCAAGAAAGTATCATTGAACAACTCCTTGAAACTGAAAATTTTGTTCTAACTCGTATTGTTACGAAAGTTGCCATGCCTTCTGGAAAGATTATTTCCTTGGAAGTCAGTGAGTGGTATGAAATCAAAGACAATCTAATCCAATCCTTACGCGTGTATTTTGATACCGATGAATTTAGGAAAGAACTAGTGGTTTAGCTCACTGTTCTTGGTCGTCTAGTCTTGTCATTTTCTGTTATCTTTAGTATTCATCAGTCAGGTAGTGCTGTATAGTAGAAGATATTTTTGATAGAATACGTTTAAATTATAAGTTGCGGAATCTACATTTTTTTTGGAGATTCCGCAACTTATAAGGTTTTATTGAGCATTTTCTTAGTGCTTGTGCTTAGTTTTTTTAGTAATTTGACTCAATTTGGATTGTTGTCTAGGTGAAAGTTTAGTGAGTTAATAATTTGATTATTAGTTTTTTGCTGAAAAAGGGATGGATCTATAAATTGCGGAATCTAGTTTTTTACAGGAGATTCCGCAACTTATAGAGTTCAGTTAGTGGCCTAAGCGTAGGGTCGTTTAAGTGGTATTTTTTGTGAAAAATATTGGCTGGTGTTTAACTTATTGATTAATAGTGTGTTTTTTATTGTCAACGCCGATGTGGTAGGTGTTTTCTTGAATGAACTATTGTTTATAAGTTGCGGAATGTCTATCTTTGAGATAGATTCCGCAACTTATAATGAAAAGTGATGAAAAATAAATTAATTGGTCGTTCAACGGAAATGAAATTATTAGAAAATGCCTTACAATCAGCAAAATCAGAGATGATAGCGGTAATTGGGCGAAGGCGTGTAGGAAAAACCTTTCTAGTCCACACTGTTTACGAAGAACATATCACTTTTGAAATAACAGGAACACAATATGGTAGCAAAAAATCTCAATTAGAAAATTTTCACTTTTTACTTCAGCGAATTGCTCCCCAAAAACAGCAATATCCATTACCAAAAGACTGGTTAGCTGCTTTTCGTCAACTTATTAAAGTATTAGAATCGAAGAAAAGAACAAAAGGGAAAAAAGTCCTTTTCTTTGATGAATTACCTTGGTTAGCCACTCGTCGTTCGGGCTTTTTGGAAGCTCTTGGTTTTTTTTGGAATATGTGGGGAGCAAGAAATAACATTGTCCTTGTCATTTGTGGTTCTGCCGCTTCTTGGATGATCAAAAGAGTGATTCACAATAAAGGTAGTTTACACAATAGGATAACACGTCGTATCCTGTTAAAACCTTTTACTTTAGCAGAGACGGAGCAGTATTTTAAATATAGAAAAATAAACCTCAATCGCTATCAAATTATCCAAATCTACATGATAATGGGGGGCATACCCCACTACCTAGAAGAAATAAAATCAGGTAAAAGTGCCGTACAAAATATCGATGATATTTGTTTTGCGAAAGATGGGTTATTATATAATGAATTTACTCGCTTATATACATCCCTCTTTGACAAGGCAGAATCCCACATCAAGATTATCCGTGCTTTAGGCAAAAAATGGAAAGGACTTACTCGCAAGGAGATCGTCACAAGTACTAAGCTACCTGATGGCGGAGGCGTAACCAATATACTAGCAGAGTTAATCCATTCCGGTTTTGTTTCTTCCTACTATCCTTTTCGAAAAAAGAAAAAAGATATGCTTTACCGCTTATCAGATGAATATTCCCTCTTTTACTTGCATTTTATAGAAAGAAAGCGGCTGCAAAACAAAGGAATGTGGAAAAAATTAAGTCAAACGCCAGTCTATAAAAGTTGGAGCGGTTTCGCTTTCGAGAGTATTTGTCTAAAACATCTCCCAAATATCAAAAAAGCGCTAGACATCGGTGGCGTATACTCGGAAACCTCTAGTTTTATCTATCGCGGTGACAAATATAACCCCGGCATTCAAATTGACATGTTGATTGATCGCAACGATCAGATTATCAATGTTTGTGAAGTGAAATTTCACAAAGGTCCTTTTAACGTAACTAAAAGCTATGCTGCCAAGCTCCGAGATAAAATCACTACGTTTGAAGATATATCCCAAACACGAAAACAAGTACATCTTACCTTTATTTCTTCCTTCGGTATAAAACACAATGAACATAGCCTTGGATTGGTAGATAATAGTTTGGATATGAATGCTTTGTTTGTGAAGTGACTTAGATTCATTTTACAAAGTCTTTGGCTGGTGAAGGCCAAAGTTGGCGCCTTTGAGCCAGTTCGTATCCTACTGCAAACTTCCCTTCTTGGTTAATAAATATCGTGAGACAATTTCGGGGGGGAGGGGAAATCTATGACCTCTTGTTCAATTACATTCAAACTTTTACCTATTCTTTTAAAGAAAAGTGACGATGATCTTTGGGGCTTTTCTCTAGTAGACAAGTGAAATCTAAGTTGAAGATTACAAGTATTTTATAGTTTAAATAATAATGTTAAGCCATTTTTTAGCTGATTTATAGGTGTTGTAAGTTGAGGGACAGTTCCTTTATGTGAAAACATAGATTTATGAAATAATATCCGCTTAAATTAAATGTCACAATAACTGAAACATTAGTGAGGTGTTCTCGTAGAATAATCTGGAAGAGACGATGTTATGTGTTTTTTTATCAGTGTTTTAGATATAGTTGGGTTTGTTTGTCCTTAAAAACAGATTTTTTTTGAATGATACAATTGGAGTATTGTTAAAAGCTTGTCACTGCTTGTTAGATTTGTTGTTGATTTGTAGTTGTGTGACATGGTAAATTTAGAATTGAAGTTTCCGTATCATTTTGTAAAGGCGTAATTAATAGTTTTGACTTTTTTTTTATAACTACCTAATCAATAATCAGCATGAAAAATGTTTATGTTTTTGTAGCTTGTATTCTTTTTGTTTTTAGTTCTTGTGTAAAAAACGACCATTTAAATGTCGTTAAGAATGAACTGGATGTAGAAGTGTCAAAAGATATGTCGACCAATGCACGAGCTGATGGTATTATTTCAAAATATGATCTGATTGTGGGGCAAAATGAAATTTCAGGTACGGCAACGATTGGATTAACAACCGACCACGGTATTCAAATGCTTTACATTACCCTAGATACTTATAATACAGATTGGGTAATCGGAACTACGCATATTTATGCAGGAACTTATGCGAATATTCCTTTGAATAACTCGGGTAATCCCAAAATAGGTAATTTCCCATATGGAAGTGGGGATATCAATTCTTTCTCTCTTTTAAATGATTATGCTGCTGGAACGCTTAAACAATCAAGTACTTATGTTTTGTCTTTAGATGAAGTAGAAACGACATTGGTAGTAGATCCACTGTCTAGTGATCCTCCAAAAGAATGTTTTACTTTACTCATCCATGCAGAAACTTACAAGATTGATTTAGTTATGGATCCTTTATCGTCGGGAGGTGGTCTTATTCCTTCAATAGTTCAAGAAGAAACGAGCTGGGCTGGGGGCTCACAGCTTTCTGGAGGAAGTTGGGCAATGGAAAATGAAATTTGCCTTTAGTTTTACACTCCTAATTATTTATTCATAGCATTTAAGTAAATCGAAGTGACAACAGATTATTCTGTTGTCACTTTTAATTTTGTTGATTGCCACTTCCTCCAGCATTAAAGAAAGGCGTTTAATCCCTTACTAAGCGTTAGTTATAATTATAAGCTAGTTGTTTATCGTAGAATACCCTACAGCAATTGCTCCACCAAATTCCGTTTATTCCAAGTGACAGAGCGGTCAGCGGCATTCACATTGCCATCCATATTAACATCTGCATCTAGCAATCCTGACGTATTGCGTTCATTCCAGGTTTGAGAACGATCCGCAGCGTTGTTTGTGCCATCGCCATTGGCATCACCTGAATGTAAAGCCCATACGCCATTGATATTTACTTGAGCATTCGTGCCATACGTCGCTTGAGAACCATCCGTAAAGTCAAGTACTAATCCATTTCTATCCCAGTAGATTGAAGTAAGTGTCATGATACCTAAATGATTGCGATGCTGTACACTGATGTAGTATTCCTTTTCGGGTAAACCTTCGAAGCGCAAGGCCGAAGTGCCATCCAAAGCCACCACATCTCCATCCCTTTGCAAAATTGCCTCAACAGAAGCCAAAATGCTTGTCGGTGTTACAGCATCGCGAACTTCTACCGTCACCACATCAACGACAGCATCATTGCCCGTTAGCGCTAAAACAGCATTATCAATAGCATATGCACCAGTTAAAAATCCTTGAGAACGAAGTGCATCATCAAGGAGCATCGTACTGCTGTTGTAAGGGCCTTCCAACATGATTTTTATCGCTAAATCCCCTGTACTTGGCGCATAAATGCTATGGGAGGAGAATGCCGTTTCACTAGAACAAGTCAGACCATTGGTACCATTATCCACGGTAATCGAATGCCCCAAATCATTATAACCAGTAGCAGCCTCCCAAATATTGTCATTGGCTAATCGGATGGAATAAAAGGGATTGTCAAAGAGCGTTATTTCAGGATCAGGAAGATTAAGGAATACATCATAAGTGCCTAAAGGCATATCCGAAGGCAAGCAGAACGTTTGGGCAAATGCATGTGTACCCGAAAACCATATGCGAGGATCGGTATCTAAAGGCGCGAAGAAGGTTGCGCCACTTCCTTGCTCACGAAGTACAAACTCTGCCCCACGAGGATTGAAGGGCGCGGCATAGCCT
>JAHDHB010000084.1:0-5134 GCA_020631545.1 Saprospiraceae bacterium
CTATAAATAGTCTACGAGCGCTAAAAAAATGTGTGCTTCCTGTTTGCGCTGTCGAAGTCATTTTACTTCTTAATCAAAGCGAAAAAGCGTCAAAAACCATTAAGGAACAGAATCAACGCACCTTTGAAAAGACTACCGCATGGGCGGAAAAAAATAATACGCCGCGGCTTCAATTTTTTTGCTTATTTCACGAGGCTCTTCCTCCAAAACATGCCGGTGTTGGATTAGCTCGAAAAATCGGTTTGGATGAGGCGGTCTATCGCTTTGAACAGGCAGGGCAAGAAGATGGCGTTTTGGTGTGTTTTGATGCAGATTCTAACTGCGATGAGAATTATTTGCAAGCTATTGAACAGCATTTCAAGCGTTTTCCTAAAACGCCTGCTTGTAGTATTTACTACGAACACCCCTTGGAAGGAACCACTTTTACACCAGACATTTATCAATACATTACAGAGTATGAGTTACACTTGCGGTATTATGTGGATGTCATGCGTTTTTCTAATTTTCCTCTAGCCTATCAAACCGTGGGTTCTAGCATGGCCGTTCGTTCTAGTGCTTATCAAAAACAAGGAGGTATGAATCGTAGAAAAGCAGGGGAAGACTTTTATTTCTTGCACAAATTCACGCCTTCACCCCATTTTTCAGAATTGAATGCTACTCGCGTCATTCCTTCCCCAAGACCCTCGGACAGAGTGCCTTTTGGTACAGGGAAAGCCATCGCAAAAATGCAAGAACAAGGCTCGGGTTACCTCACTTATCACCCTTCTACATTCCTTGATTTAAAGGCATTTATCGCTTTAATTCCTAAACTTTACCCAGAATTTGAGGAAGACTTGTTGAATACGCTCCCTAAAAGCATCCAAGCATTTTTACAAACCTTAAATTTCAAGGAAAAGATAGCCGATATCAAGCGCCATACCGCTAGCGAAGCTACCTTTCTAAGCCGTTTTTATCAATGGTTTAATGCCTTTTTAGTGATGAAGTATGTGCATTTTGCCCGAGACCATTATTACCCAGACATAGCCGTACAGGAAGCTGCTAACTGGTTGTTAAAAATTTGGTATCCTGAAGAACAAAAAGATTATTCTGCTAAGGAACTGTTGCTTCGTTTTCGAGCAAAAGACAGGGAAGGATTCGCACCAAATAGCTAGGCGATATTAAGCCTAATGTCGTCAACTTAAGGAATCACGCAAGTGATTTAAACGTTTTGCCCCCCCAAAAAAAGAAACGACATATAATAACCAGCTCAAAAAAACAAGTCAGTTCTATCAATTATAGTGACATTGTTAAATTTGTTTGTTTTTAGTCCTTAAGATGGCATATCTTGTTCCCCCCTAACTCTAGGTTCCTCCATAAGAAAGGATATAAAAACATCAATGTATTCCGTATTCAAAAGCACTACAAAAGGAGGATTCCCCTTTAAAATTAAAGGTTTCAAGCCTCCAATCAAAAGTAGTCTATATTCCCAAAATGTAGTTCATCATCCTGTTTTCATCCAGTATTTTTTGGCCATTTTTACAAAAAAAAACATACTATAAATTACGTTTTTCATCAAAAAAAGCATATTTTGCAACTAAAATCAAATACAATTTATCAAGAGTAAGTTGATACCTTCTAAATAAAGACGTAACGCAGTAAAACTGCTAAACTACGAGTGATTCGCCCAAGGGTCTGCTTTATTTGAAGAGATACAACAAATCAGCCTAACTCTAACTACTTAATTATCGGAGTAGTTAAAGAGTAAAGCAATTCAATTCAAATGCAACTAATTAATATATTTAAATTTCACCATCAAAGGGTTGCTTCGAAAGCAACTAAGAGCCTGCTAATTAAATAGTCGGATGACAATGCCCCTATTGTAATTAGCAACAAAAAAACAAAATATGAAAACCTTGATCAAGCAATCCTTTTTGCTATGGTTAGCCCTAGGGCTGAACTATTCAAATGCCTTTGCACAGCAACCAACGTATTCCCCCAAAAACGTTTATTTGCAAGCCGTACAAAATCAAATGAATACAGGGAATTTTGATGGATTTTGGTGCAGTACGGAAGAAGAAACTATTCAAAATAAACTAGCCTGTACCCAGCTTACCTCGGGCTATGGTACCGACGGCTGGTCTCCTGCGGACGGTGGTGCGTGTAATACCGACGCTACCTGCACTGTTCCCGATGTTCCTTTTCCTGCCGTGAATGGGGGAATTTACCGCGTTCCTATCGCCATTACCATTTTTGAAGATCCTTCTTGGACGGGCAGTAATTATCTAAATGGAATGAATTTTTCACCATTATTAGATGTAGACATTGATACAAAACTTGCAGAAGTCAACAGTCTGTATGCCAATGCGAACATTCAGTTTGTTGAGTGTACATCTAGGCAACGAATAATCCATTGCGATCTTTATGATTATTATAAGAAAGCTATAAATGATACTGGAGGATGCAATGACGGTACAGATGACCTAGGCCAAACCGTACCTTACGACACGCCTAATTCCATCAACCTCTATTTTGTTGGAGGGATAGATGGCGATCATGACTGCTGCGGTTCTATGGGATTTGCCCCTTACCCTAGCGGCAGAGACTACTCCATAATGCGCTATGGTGCAGCAATAGGAGGAAGCACTTTAGCCCATGAGTTAGGCCATTATTTTGGTTTATACCACACCCACAAATCAGCTCCTGGAGCAGCAGATAATGACGGTTATCCTTTGGTAGAAAATCCAGACAACTCAGACTGTACAACCGCTGGGGATGGTATATGTGATACTTGGCCGGATCCCAATTTATATCATGATTGCGATCCTGACCCTGCCATTTTTAATTCTTGCTACACTGCTGGTTGTGACTTCGATGATGCCAGCTATACAGCATATGCTATGGCAGAAGGATATCCAGTAACTTCATTAACCATAGATCCTTCCGAAGGAGTCGATTGTGGTAGTGGCGTTTCTACCATATTGGAGCAAAACATCATGAGTTATAACGCCCTTACAGGTTGTCGGACGAGTTTTTCCCCTTGTCAATATTACAAAATAAATGATATTCTAAAAAACTGTCGTTCTTATTTGTGCTGTGCTGATGTAGCGCATTTTTTTACCTCTACTGTAATTAATGATAACAACTCTCCCTATAAGGAAATATGCCTTGGCGACCCCATTCCTACGTTCAATGCCGGTAAAGGAATCCTAACAGCCTTTAATTGGTTTGCTAATGAGAATGATTTGACTAGTGCAGCACTTGCTACAAATATAGGAGCTTTTACGCCTTCTGCTGCTGAAGTAGATATCAATACGCCAGGCACTTACGAAATTTGGATAGCTGAAGCCAACGCCTTCGCTGATCCTCCTTGTAAGGTAAAAGCTACAATCGTTGTTTTACCATTTCCAGGCAATGGGGAAGAAAATGGAACTACAGCCACCTCTTTAGAAATCTGTAACGACACTTATGATTTTGCAACTAATGGTACTCAGTTACTCAATGATCAAGTCATAGGTTGGTGGTTGACAGCAGACAATCCTGTACAATCAACTGATTTCGTCGATCAAGCAGCTTTGGAAGCAGCATTGACCGCCGCTACGGCAAACGGCAATACCATCACTCCAACAGCCAATAATCTCTTCCAAAGCGATCTCACTGGCGCTCTTAGTCTTCCATTGAATTGTGCGGATTTAGACGACACCAAAAACTATTATCTAACTCCTTTCCCTTCTGACTATAGCATGAGTCTTCCTGCTAAAACCTGTAATGAAAGCTGGACGAGCTCGAATATAACGGTATCAGATGGAGCAGGAAACAATAGTCCGGGAGGCTGGGTTAGCAATGCAACTATTATTTGTACCTCAGAGGGACGACCAAGCCCTCCGGATTTTTCCATCACGATCAATGTTACGAATTATACCGGGAATCCGAATGATTTGACCATCCTTTTTCGAGATCTCAGTGGAACGCTTATCCTATCAGATTTTGGTAATGCAGGATTAGGTACCTATACTTTTGACCAAAATGATTTTCCAGTGGGTACTGACCCCACCGATGGTTTGCGCATTACACTCTATGATCAATCCTATATCGGCACCTCCAATGTCACTTTCACGTTGGATATGTCCGTAACCTATGCCCCGCTTGTGGGTATCGACTTTCCTACCGTCGGGTTATCGCCTTGTACTTTTGGGGAGCCAGTACAACTAAAATGCAAGTGCCCTACCCTCCTCATCAATGAATTGGACTATGACCAAGATGGAACAGACAACGCCGAATTCATTGAGCTAAAAAATGTAACTTCTGCGCCCATTGATCTTAGTGGGTATGAAGTTTTACTCATCAATGGAAGTGGAGGCGGAGCCGTTGTTTATGATACTATTACGCTGTCAGGCACCTTAGCAGCAGGAGACTATTTTGTTATTTGTGGAGATGGCGCCAATGTACCTAATTGCGACTTAGACTTAACTACCAATACAAATTTAATCCAAAATGGAGGGCCAGATGCCGTTGCTATCGTCACCGCTGGCGATCACTTGGATGTTTGGGATGTTATCAGCTATGAAGGAGATACAGGGACTCCCTATCTTGAAGGTAGTGGAACTGGGCTTACCGACGATCCCTTATATACGGGACAAGCGCTGTCTAGAGTTCCTGACTGCAATGATACTGGTGTCAACAACTTAGACTTTGCTCCTCGCTGTAGCACACCGGGCGAAACCAACTCCACCGAAGTGTTTTGCTGTGATCCAGAGCATGGTAACTTAAGCTCCGATCCGCCTGTTCTATGCGCCCCAGGTTCTATTTCTAATTTAGCAACACTTTACCCAAATTCATTGGGCGGTATCGCTCCTGGCCCAGACTATACGAATAGATATTTACTTGTTAATGCTGACAATGACAACTTAATCAAAGTGAGTACGGGAACTGCTTCTTTTACGGGTTTACCCGCAGGAAATTACTGTATCAAAACCCTTAGTATCCGTACCGATCACTTAGCATTACTAGATGATACACCGACTTCCATGTCCGATTTTGTCAATACCAACAATGCTGCTTTATGCATGGAAGCCTCTAGCCTCTGCTTTGCTCCATTTACTGTCGAAACGCCTCCTAATGCTGGATCTAACGGCACGCTAAACCTCTGTCAAAGCGC
>JAHDHB010000084.1:5234-13445 GCA_020631545.1 Saprospiraceae bacterium
CGTGACTGGAACCAATTGCCCAAATGCAACAGCTCAAGTCATCGTCAACATCGAAACGCCTCCTAATGCTGGATCTAACGGCACGCTAAACCTCTGTCAAAGCGCTGCTTCCGTCGATTTATTCAATTCCCTTACCGACACTCCAGACACTGGCGGTACTTGGGATTTGGGTGGTCTTAACGTTTCTAATATGCTTGATCCTGCTACCGCAATGAGTGGAACCTACACTTACACCGTGACTGGAACCAATTGCCCAAATGCAACAGCTCAAGTCATCGTCAACATCGAATCACCACGAAGTGCAGGTTCAAACAGTACACTTGATATTTGTATAAACGATTCTCCCGTAGATTTACGTACTTTATTAAATGGTGCGTCGGATACTGCGGGGACTTGGGAGCATAATACAAACACCGTATCCAATATTTTTGATCCCGCTGTAGACCCAGCAGGTATATACCGCTATACAGTGTCTGGAATGACCTGTTCTTCAGATTTTTCGGAAATTGAGATTACTAAAAAAAGCAGCAGTGTTTTGCCTCCTTTTTATAGTGCGGATAATATAGCCGATGCTTGTCAGAATACTGTTATTGCGGATTCATCCGTTGTCAACAATACTTGTGCTCCTCCTAATTTGAGTTTTAATCCATTTCAACAGGCCGCTCCTCAAGAAAAAGCTGCTTGTATAGGGAATAATTTCAGTACCAACCCTGTCTATATGGCGATTGAGTGTACTCAAGACGGAATAATGGAAGCTATCATCAACCTTTCTGACTTCACGACTCCCCCAGGTGCTAACTTTCAAGCTGGTTTATATGGTCCTCTATCTCAAGGTTGTCCTAATGGAATGCTGGAAGCAATGGCCATGCTAAGAGCTTGTGAAGATGATGCAGATGAGAATAATGAAGTATTCATTTCTTATTCAGGGGCCTTGTCTGGTGAAATTTACTACCTCATCCTCGATACAGAAGGCGAACAAGGCGTCATGACAGTCATTATGAATGCGCCCCTTCCTATAGAATTAATAAATCTGCAAGCTAGGGCTACAGAGAATGAACATATTCTGATTTCGTGGATTACCGCAAGCGAAATAGAAAATGATGGTTTTTTCTTGTACCGAAGAAGTGAAACTGAGAACTCCTTTCAAAAAATTGGTTGGGTTGATGGTGCAGGAAATTCCAACGAACAACTTAATTATCAGTTTATTGATAAGAATGTCAAAAAAGGCATCAACTATTACTACTACTTGGAGGATATTGATTTCGAAGGGAATTCGAACCAGAGTGATGTTGTGAATGCTAAGGTACAAATGACTAGCCAAACGATTGAGATTCATCCTAATCCGATCAAGAATCAAGCAACGGTGCTCATTCAATCGGATTCAAAAGAAATGGTCGTACTTTCGATTTGCGATGTGGCAGGCAGAGTCATATATTCGAAGGAAGTTGAATTAGACACAGGAGCGAACTTCCATGAAATCGATGTAGCAAATTTTGCAGATGGTATGTATTTTATCTACCTCAATGAACGGATTTTCAAGACGGCTAAACGGTTTGTGAAGTATTGATAAAATCACGCATGATCAGCGATAGGAATTACGAATAGTCTAAATTTTATGGTAATTAGTAGTGTTTGTACAAAAAAGTCTTTGGAACTTAGTTTTCAAGGACTTTTTGTCTTTTTGAAGGGTTAGTTAAACTATTTTAAAAACAGGTAATACAGGATGGCGAAGCCATAGTAACCACTATTACGACGACACCTCATAGCGTTGATTTTCAATTACATAAGCGCATAGTTTTTTTTTTGACGACATTGGCGCAAAAGGTTACATAGGGGACATAAGGAGGTCTTGCGACCTTTTCACATAGGCTCTCACGGCGAAAAAAATCACAAGAGCCTACAGCCACCTAACTCCTTTATTTTGGAAGAATTAACCTCTTTCATTTTAAAAAAATTTGTACAAAAAACAAACTTTCGGCCTAATACGTACAAGACAGTTACGACATTAACTATCAAGAACTTTGTGTTTCTTTGTGGCCAATTATCCGTGTATTATTTCGCCACAAAGAAACAAGGGAGTAGCGTGTTTTACGACATTGCAAGCGGATAGGCATAAAAAAAGCCCAGTCTAGACTGGGCCTTGTCATAGGGAAATTCAGGGCGGAAAATAGCCGTCCTTAAAAGGATGGGGATTCGAGGGGTTGTATAAATACCCTTGTCATAGGATGACTCAAAGGTATGAATTGTAAATGAAATTTGAAAGTATTATTCCAAAAACGAATGACCAAAAAACGTCATTTTTGAAGTAATGAGAAGAGAGAGAGTGTGTGTGTGGTAATAGGCTCAATCATCCATTCCTGTAAGGCATTTCACTAGGCTATCGCGCCAATGTGGTATGTTTTGGCCAAAAGCTGCTTTAAATTTGCCTTTATCTAAAACACTAAAAGAAGGGCGGGCAGCAGGCGTAGGATAGTCTTTTGATTCAATGGGAAAAACTTGACAATCAACCTTTCGAATATCGAAAATCGCTTTTGCAAAATCATACCAAGAAGTAACTCCTTCATTGCTGTAATGGTAAATACCAAATTTTTCCTTTTTGTGGAGTTGGGGCAGCAAAGAAAGCATAGCAAAAGCAATGTCCGCTGCATTTGTAGGAGTTCCGATTTGGTCAAAAACGACATTTAAGGAAGCTCTGCTTGCTCCCAAACGAAGCATAGTCTTTACGAAATTGTGGCCAAAACGAGAATACACCCAAGAAGTCCGAAGTATAACGGTTGCGGGGTTCGCTCCTAAAGCCATCCTATCGCCTAGTAGTTTTGTAGCAGCATAAACGCTTTGAGGTGCCGTAGGATCGCCTTCCTTCAAAGGACGATTTTGGCTTCCATGATAAACATAATCCGTAGAGAGGTGAAGGAATTTCACTTGGTGTTGATAGCAAGCTTTGGCTAGGTAAGCAACAGCTTTAGCATTGATGAGGTAGGCAATTTCTTGTTCCGACTCTGCTTTATCTACAGCAGTATATGCCGCACAATTGATACAATAATCAATTGAATTTTCATTAAAAAAAGCCATGATACCTGTCGGATTACAAATATCTAACTCTTCACGACCAGTAAAAATAAACCGATATTTAGAGAAGTCCTCCGTTAAGGCTTTTAGCTCACTCCCCACTTGGCCATTGGCTCCCGTCACCAAAATTGTTTTCATGCTTGTTATTCTTTGTTTTCAGGTATTTGAGGAAATGTTGTTTTGACGGATATTGAAGTATATAAGAAATAGAATAAAGAGTATATAAACAACCGAACCAAGGGATTGATCCTCTTGCTATAGAACCTCGAAGGCTACCGCCTTCTCTAGCAAACAGCATATAGCTTCCTAAAGCATTTGTGAACGTCTTTATTAGGTTCTATATTTACTTCCTTTAACCGCCAAAGCGGACACCAGAAGGTTTGTGATGACCGAAATTAGGATGCTTTTGATCTTTATCTGAAAGAATGGCCGTAGAAATATCTATTTTCCAGTCAATGTTTAAATTTGGGTCGTCATAAGCGACACCGCCTTCCTCTTTAGGGGCATAAAAATTATCGCATTTATAAAAAAACAAGGCTGTTTCACTTAAAACCACATAACCATGTGCGAAGCCTCTCGGTACAAAGAGCTGTTTCTTGTTTTCTGCATTCAGTTTTATGCTGTAGGATTGACCATAGGTAGGCGAATCTTCGCGTAGATCGACCACAACGTCAAGCACTTCACCTTCCAAAACACTCACTAGTTTCGCTTGTGCATATGCCCCCAGTTGATAATGCAAACCGCGCAATACCCCACGAACAGATTTAGCTTGATTGTCTTGAACAAAATAAGGCGAAAGCCCCGTTAATTCCTCAAATTTTCGTTGATTGAAACTCTCCATAAAAAAGCCTCTTTCATCACCAAAAATTTTGGGTTCAATGACCACCAAATCTTGTAAACCTGTTTTTGTAAGTTGCATAAAACGACTAATAATTGAAACTTGAGGATGAAGGATGGAAGATGTTTTATGTCATTTCCCATCCCTTTTTATTAAAAGTCCTATTTCTTGCGAAAGAAAATTCCAATAGGAACTCCTGTAAAATTAAACTTTTTCCGCAAAAAATTCTCCAAATATTGCTTATAAGCGTCTTTAATATACTTCGGATTGCTACAGAAAAAGGCGAAAGCAGGGTAGTACGTTGGTAACTGTGTGACATACTTTATCTTAGCAAATCGTCCTTTATGCGAAGGAGGTGGATATTTTGCGATAGCTTCTTCCAATAAATCATTCAATTTGGATGTAGCAATACGTTGATTTCTATTTTCGAAAACCTGTATTCCTGCTTCTATAGCTTTTAAGATTCTTTGCTTATTCAGTGCAGACATAAAGATGATCGGCACATCATTAAATGGAGCGATACGCTGCCGCAAAGCCTCTTCCATTTCCTTAGCGGTATTGGTTTCTTTCTCTACCAAGTCCCATTTGTTTACGAGTAGTACGATGCCTTTGTTGCGTCGTTGGGCTACTCTTAGGATACTCATATCTTGTGCTTCGACACCTAGCGTAGCATCAATCAATAACAAGCAAACATCAGCTTCCTCTATGGCCTTGATGGCACGCATGACGGAGTAGAACTCAAGGTTCTCATGTACTTTGCTTTTCTTCCGAATTCCAGCCGTATCAATAAGGTAAAAATCCTTATCAAACTTTCGATAACGCGTATGAATGGCATCCCTTGTCGTTCCTGCAATATCGGTTACAATATTGCGTTCTTCGCCAACCAAAGCATTGACAAAAGAAGATTTACCGACATTAGGCTGACCAACAATAGCAAATTTGGGCAATTCCGTATTTATCGGTTTCGCCTCTGTAATTCGTTCGGCTACGGCATCTAGCAATTCTCCAGAACCGCTACCGTTGATGGAAGAAAGAAAATACGTTTCTTCAAAACCTAAGCTCCAAAACTCGTTGGCTTCTACTTGTCGTTCGAAGTTATCCACCTTATTTACAGCTAGCAAAACCGGCTTTTTAGAACGCCGAAGAAGATTGGCTAATTGTTCATCCAAATCGGTAATGCCTGTAGTGGCATCCACCATAAACACGATGATAGCCGCCTCATCCATCGCCAAATGAACTTGAGAACGGATAGCTTCTTCAAAAACATCATCCGAGTTTTTGACAAATCCGCCTGTATCAATAACCGTAAATAGTTTCCCATTCCATTCTGTCTGCCCATATTGTCGATCTCGGGTTACGCCACTGACGTCATCAATGATGGCTTGTCGTTCTCCAATAAGCCGATTATATAGTGTGGATTTACCGACATTAGGCCGCCCCACAATAGCAACGATGCTGCTCATTTATTTTTTATAAGGACAAAGAACAAGGTAAAAGTAATTTCACCCGTTTCCAAGTAGTTACATAATTCCAAAATCCTAGGATTTTGGCTTTTAATCCCGCAAAGATAGTGGAAATGGTTGGAAAATGGAAATGAAGTATTTGAAGCGATGTTTGCGATGTTTTTCAGCAAGAAAATACTCCTAGAAAATCGCCATGAGGGTTATTAACCCAACGCACATAGGCCATGCCGCAAGTGTGCGTGCGGGCTTGAGTGTGAGAGTGGCTAAACAGTTCGTTATCAGCGCTAAGTAGATCTTTGTTCCTTCAAGGGAATATCCTTGAAATGACAGGTCTATTATTGTCGGGTTAATAACTCATAATTCTCCTAGAAATTCGCCATGAGAGCAACTCGTAATTCGTAATTCTTCACTCGTAATTCTTCAGCCTTTGTAACCAAAGCTTTTTAAAAGCTGTTCATCATCTCGCCAATTGTCTCTGACTTTTACACGAAGTTCTAGGAAGACCTTGGATTCTAGGAATGTTTCAATATCCTTTCTAGCATCTGTTCCCAGTCGTTTAATAGAAGAGCCATCTTTTCCGATAATGATGCTTTTTTGCGTTTTACGAGAGACATAAATCATGGCTGAAATGCGAATGATGTCCTTGTCCACCTTGAAAGATTGTACCGCCACTTCACAAGCATAAGGAATTTCTTGCTTGTATAGAATTAAGATTTTTTCACGGATGATTTCTGAAACAAAGAAACGTTCCGGCTTATCGGTCAGTTGATCTTTAGGATAATAGGCTGGCCCTTCGGGAAGTGCTTTTAGGATGTATTCTAGGAGAACATCCGTATTTTTCTTTTTTAAAGCAGAAATGGGAAACGTTTCGGTAAATTGAATGCGATCATTCCACCATTTTATAAGGTTCAGGATTTCTATAGGTTTTACCAAATCCGTTTTATTGATGAGCAAAAACAAAGGAATTTTAACGTTTCTCAAGCGCTCAATAATCGGATCGTCTTCCTTGTAACGCTCTTCTATATCGGTTACAAACAGCATCAAATCAGCATCTTCAAAGGTAGAATCGACAAATTTATTCATAACCTCATGCATTTTATAGGAAGGGTCACGAACGATGCCGGGCGTATCAGAGAAAACGATTTGGTAATCATCTCCACTCACGAGCCCAATAATTCGGTGGCGTGTCGTTTGCGGTTTATGCGTGATGATGGACATGCGCTCCCCCACTAGGGAATTCATCAAAGTCGATTTCCCTACATTGGGTCGCCCTATGATGTTAACGAAGCCCGATTTGTGTTTTTTGCTCAATTTTTGTGGTCTGTTTTGTTCAATTCTTTGAAATAAAAGTACCTATCAAGCATAAAAGTACAAAAAGGAATGGAGGGAAGGAAAATTATTATTGGAGTCTACTCCTAAAAGCACCAATTCTTAAAAAAATACGATGTATGCTTTTGGGCATAATCTTCTACGTTTTTTGTACAGAAAATGAAATTTGGTCTTATCGTTTTGGCGATTTTTAACCATATAAGACTTATAAGAAGATTTAAGCATAACGTGACGTACTAGACGTAAAAGACTTATAAGGAGGTCTGCGACCTTTTTAAGACACATAAGTTATGTGCTTTTTCTTGGTACTGGCTTTGCCAGCTTAGGATGTAAGATGTATGAAAAATTCACGTTTTGAAATTCTCAGCTAGTCAAGCCAGCAACAAGAAGAGCAAGCAAAATCTAAAGAACAAACCACGCGGTACGTCTGCGGGTGGATCGTGGGATGGCGGACGTGCTGCGTGTCCTTCAGGGCAAATGCTACTAATTTAATTTTCTGGTCTAAATGTGCAGATTTTTTTGTCCAAAGGCTTACCTCGTATTTTAAAGTAGAGCCTTTTCGGAGTCCTTACTTAGTTCAGAAAATTCCTTGACCAATTATTAATTCATCAATAACAACTGCCTAGGATTACGAATATGCTGGTCTACTAGCCTAAAAAGATTGACAGGTTTTAGGACACGCCAGTTCAATTCATTGAAAGGCTCGTCAAAACTCATGTAAAATTGTAGATTGCCGGCAGCCATTTCTTCGATAAGGTGTTGGCGTAAATTGAGGCAACAAATCCAGCCATCTTCTTCCTTTACATCATCATACCATTCTTCGTAGTAGCTATCATCATCAATATGACAATTGAGCACATTCTCACAAATGAGGATGAAGCGCGAAATCCCTTGGTCGATCAAGGCATCAATCACTTCCCTTTTCAAAAGCATGATATCGTTATTGATACAATCATTCCATTCTCCAATAAACTCCATGATAGCAAAACCATCGTCATAATCGGCAAATAAAATCTTCGTATATAAGGTGCCAGACCCGAAATGATCCCATTGCGGATGAATGAAGTAATTGTATATTTTATTAGAAAACTCAAATTCACTATAAATACGGCCAAAAAAGGGCGAGTGTTCATCGGTTTCCGCAGTATAGCGGTCTCTCCATTTATAGTGTGGCTCTAATTCGTGCATAAAGAGTAGCTTTTGGTTTGGAGTAGTTTTTTAAAACTATTCTAATAACGCCATTTTGGTTTTTATTGTTGCGAAAATAAGCGCTAATTTAGCTTTTATTAATTACGAATGAAGAATTACGAGTTTTCTCTCAGAATGTCTTCTAACTTGTAGCTTTCCTCATTTTGTAAAAATCAAAAAGCCTAGACTATTTGCCTAGGCTTTTCAAGTGCTGTTTATAGTAGAGGGGAGTGGGTAGAGAGAAGAGGGATTTTTTATTTTCCTTCGGAAAATAAAAACGTTATGACGGTCATCATCAAGGAATCGGAATTACCGTCATAACGG
>JAHDHB010000084.1:13455-15911 GCA_020631545.1 Saprospiraceae bacterium
AAGAAAAATCGATCTCTCTTCTCTCTACGCTCTACCCTCTACTGGCTTACCCCTCTACACTTTTCCATCTAAAATCGAGGTTCACGACTCACCATATTAAGGGTATACGGCATTCTAGCTTGAACACCTTTCATGTTTTTCATTTCCTTCGCTTGCTGATAGAACGAATAGTATTCTCCTAACTGAGCTTTAATGAAAGCATCCGCCGTTTTCTTGCCGGTGAGTTCCGAGATAATCTCTTCTAACTTATCTTTCACTTTAGGATATTCTACCAAGCGATATTTTTCGACTCCAGCTTCTGAGGCTGCATAGGCTAGAGCATCTTCTAGACCACCTAACTCATCAACAAGTCCTAGGTCCTTCGCACGAGTTCCCGTCCAAACGCGTCCTTGTGCTACTTCTTCCACTTCTTCCATCGACATATCACGGCCTTCCGCTACGCGTTTTTTGAACTTCGTGTAGAAATCACTAATGTATTCTTGGTATAATTTTCTTTCATTCTCATTTAAGTCATAAACCAAGGTACCTGTAGTCGCATATTGCCCTGTTTTTACGGTATCGAAGGTAATTCCGATTTCTTTATCTAAAAAGTCATCAACACTAGGAATTAAACCGAAAACACCGATGGAGCCTGTCAAGGTATTAGGTTCAGCAAAGATTTTATCACCTTCGCAAGCGATGTAGTAACCTCCAGAAGCGGCAAAATCCCCCATAGAAACGACAACTTTAATCCCCTGTTCTTTAGCCTTGATGACTTCCCTCCAGATGATTTCAGAGGCCAATCCACTACCACCGCCAGAATTTACGCGCAAGACAATCGCTTTGACTTTATCATCTTCTCTAATTTTACGGATAATCTTAGCATATTTATCCCCACCAATATTCCCTTGTTCGCCTTTGCCATCTACGATACTTCCTTCTGCATAAACAACGGCGATTTTATCCTTATTGGTAAAATCCTTTTTCTTTACAGCAGCTTTTTTATAGTCTGCCAAGGAAATGGAATTAATTTTGTCTTTAGCTTCTAAGCCTAAACGCTCACGCAATTCCGCAAGGACTTCATCCTTGTATTTTAAGCCATCCACCATTTTAAGTGAAACCGCATTTTCTGCTTCTTTCAACTTATATTCATTCGCAATGCTTTTCAATTCCTCTACAGCGATTCCTCTAGATTTAGAAATCCCTTCTAAGAAAATTTCATACATCTCATCTAAATAGACACGTACTTGTTCTCTGTTTTCAGGACTCATGTCCTTGCGTCGGAAAGGTTCTGTAGCACTTTTAAACTTACCAGCGTATATCACCTGCGCTTTGATGCCCAAGCGGTCAATCATATCCTTAAAGAAAGGAATTTGTGCAGCGAAACCGTTGAAGTCTATCCTTCCCATAGGGTTTAAGTAGACCTTATCCGCTACAGATGACATGTAGTAAGCATTTTGCGTGTAAGAATTATTATAGGAAACGATGAACTTATCGCTTGTTTTAAAGTCTTCAATCCCTTCCCTCAAGGCAGTCATGGTAGCAGGATTCGTCATGGGTTCTGCGATTTCCATGTAAATCCCCTTGATATCATCATCTTCTTTAGCAGCTCTCAAAGCTTTCAACATATCTTGTAAACCTAGTGTCTTTTTACCTAATTCGAAACCACTTGCACCACTAGGAGCAATGTTATCTGTTTTTTCTGGGATAACCTTACCCAAGGTAAGTTTCAAGACCGAATTGGGTTTTACTTCAACCTTTTCTTCTTTATCTATCATCTTGGTTATCGATGAGATCCCAACTACCCCAATAAGCAATAAGGCTAGGAAGGTACCTAGACAAGAAGCAAATATAAATTTTGCGAATTGTTTCATAATTCTAACTTAGTTTTAATCTATTTGACTATTCTTGGGCTAACTGCTCAATTCCTCAATTTTACATGTAGCGTCCAATAATATTACATGCTGCAAAGAACCGTAATTATTCCTTTATTTACGATGTTTTTAGACGAAAATCGGAGAATGGTCGATTTAGGGGGGCGTTGGTGTTGATTTTGGATAAGGATAGATTCTTTTATAGGATAAGCTTCAGCATTAAGGCTCTAGGAAATCCAGTCATAGTACTCCATGGCCTTACTCTTTGGAAGCACCATATATGCGCTTATTCCAAATAATCTTGCATAAGACCGAAACTTTGAACGATAAGCTGTATTGATGTGAGCGATGTAAGACGTATCTATATCTGTCCAATTTATGATGGATAATAATTTTATTGAAGTATTATTCGAAATACGAAATGGTGAACAGTTTTGAATTCGAAGTCCTTGTGGCTTATTTAGGAGGATGGACATAAACATGCAGGCACTCGCAACAGATTTCTCCAAGAGATTTCTTATATGACCGTTAGACCTCCACGATCTAATTTTTTCAATCTCAGCCTGAGAAATACTAGGATCTTCCTCCTCCTTTATTCTAATA
>JAHDHB010000085.1:0-2211 GCA_020631545.1 Saprospiraceae bacterium
TGGCCACAAAGACACAGAGACACAAAGTTTTTGACGGATATTTTAATTCTTAACTGCGGCTTTGCCGCGTTGTACACACAACGCCGAAAGTTTGTTTTTTGTGCAAAGTTTTTAACG
This sequence comes from Saprospiraceae bacterium, assembly GCA_020631545.1. Lineage (GTDB taxonomy): Bacteria > Bacteroidota > Bacteroidia > Chitinophagales > Saprospiraceae > JAHDHB01. The sequence goes on from JAHDHB010000085.1 coordinate 118, forward strand.
AAAAATCAATCTAAGTCTTTTAAAAACAAAGAGTTGATTCGGTTTAGGCTCGTGCAATTTTTCGCAGTAAGAGCCTATGTGAAAAGGTCTTAAGACCTTCTTATGTCTCCTTTGTGTTCTTTTTCGCCAATGTCGTCAAAAACTATGTGTCTATTGTGTGCTATGTGGTTAAAAATCAACGCTATGAGGTGTCGTTATAATGATAATTACTACGGCTCTGCCGTCCTGTACTACATGCTTTCAATTTGTTGTTTTTTAAACACGAGATTACAAGTAGAGCTTTTGAATAACAGGCCATTGCAAAGGTTTTTTTGACCGTTTTTCACGCTCAATGCTCGCAAAAACGGTAACTCCCGATAACTATCGCGGATAATTCGTCATTCCTAATTCCCGATAACTATCGCGGATAACTATATGGCTACGCCATCCTGTGCGCTTTGTGGCAAAAAATAAACAAAGAGGGGGGTACCATTTCTCCTAGGATGTTGATATGTGTATGTAAGCCTTAACGGGGTATCATTAACACACAAAATTTAACATCGTGAAACAGGTATTTTTTACTTTCTTTGCTCTTTTTACTTTATCCATGACTTCTTTTGCACAGGCTATCCAATGGCAACGAACACTTGGTGGCAATAAAGTAGACGTTTTGAGTTCTCTTGAACAAACGAGTGACGGCGGTTATATTCTAGGTGGGGTATCGAATTCTGACGTTTCAGGGACTAAGGTTCTTCCTGCTGCAAATGACGATTTTTGGTTGGTCAAATTGAATGCAAGTGGTACGGAACAATGGCAACGTACGCTTGGGGGTATTGCTTTTGAAACTTCCTTGGCTAAAGTGCATCAGACAAGTGATGGCGGCTATATCGTAGGAGGAAGTTCGAATTCGAATATTTCTGGCGATAAAACAGAGAATTGTCGAGGTAGCAATGATTATTGGGTGGTCAAATTAAATGCGAACGGCTCTATTGCTTGGCAAAGAACCCTTGGTGGCAGCAATTATGACATTCTAAAAGATATAAAGCAAACGCCTGATGGTGGCTATATTGTAGGCGGCTATTCTAAATCAGGCATTTCGGGTGATAAAACGGGAAGTTCTAGGGGTGGTGAAGACTATTGGGTCATCAAATTGAATGCGAATGGGACAACTGCTTGGCAAAAAACGCTTGGGGGATCGAGTGATGATGCTTTGCTTTCTGTAGATTTCACCTCGGATGGAGGTTATATCTTAGGGGGCTACTCTAGGTCGAATGCTTCTGGTGATAAGACGGAAAATGTGATGGGAACGGCGGATTATTGGGTCGTAAAATTAAATGCAACTGGTTCGATTGTTTGGCAAAACACCATTGGCGGTACGGGAACGGACTATCTACATGTTTTAAGTGCGACAACTGATGGGGGTGTAGTTTTAAGTGGTTACTCGACGTCGAATGCTTCGGGAGACAAGTCGGAAAATGCGCTTGGGGGCTATGATGCTTGGATTGTGAAATTGAATGCAAATGGTACAATAGCTTGGGAAAATACAATTGGCGGAAGTGCTTCGGATTTAATTACTTCTATCCAACAAACGGCTAATGGGGAATATATTTTGGGTGGAAATTCTGAATCTAGTATCTCAGGAGATAAAACGGAAAACTCTAGAGGCTCTGCCGACTTTTGGGTCCTAAAATTAAACCCGACAGGAACTATTCTTTGGCAAAAAACGATAGGAGGAAGTGCCCGCGACCATCTTTACGAAATCAATCCTACGACAGACGGTGGCTACATCCTAGGCGGTTATTCAAAATCAGGCATTTCAGGAGAGAAATCGGAAAATCTAATTGGAAACCATGACTATTGGGTGGTGAAATTGGATAAAGATCCTGTAATCGGTATTTCTGAATTCCATTTTGAAGATGAAGATGGCAATCCAACCACTGTTTTTTACTGCAATGAAGATATTTACATGGACGGCGCTGCTTCTCAAAACGAAACACACTACTTTATTGATGCTTGGGCAAGACCAATAGGCAGCACAGGAAATTTCAACTGGGTATCGGGCTTAGGCTGGTCTACAGGTCAAGTAGGTACCTTAAACCTAAGTCAACTTTTTGC
>JAHDHB010000085.1:2221-3672 GCA_020631545.1 Saprospiraceae bacterium
CAAATCAAGGCTTCACCTTCAGCAAAGGTTACGAATATCAAATCAAATTGGCTATTGCAAATAATCCGCACTTCTCTTGGATTTCTACGGTTCATAATTTTCAAGTCCCCCTTACACCGATCAATTATTGCCGAAAAGTAGCGGAAAGCATTCCTATGTCTCACGAGGTATTCAACCCTCGCTTAAATACACAAGATACACCAGCCAACGACATCAACGTATTCCCAAATCCAAGTAAAGCAGGACAAACGCTTAGCTTGACATCTAACAATCAAAGTATTGAACAAGTCGTATTACTTGATGTAGCGGGCAGGTCATATAACCTTAGTATCAACAAAACTAGTCCACAAGAGATTCAACTGGGTCTTAGTTCACAATTAAACCCCGGCATTTACCTCCTTCGCTTAACGCTTGAAGATGGTAGCTCTTTGATAAAGAAATTGGCTGTACAATAAATGCCGCATTAGTATAGATTCCTCATTAGAGATGGAAAAGCATCTAGTCGTTAATTCGGCTGGATGTTTTTTTGTTCTTCAAAAACAAGACATCATCCTTCATTTTTCTTCTTCCGCTTCCTTGAAGCCTTGGCCAAGGGATTAAAGTCCAAACACAATTGTATCCAATAAGCCAAATCATCTTCCATATCGATGGCTTCGGGTTCTAGGAAGACATAACCTTTCATCGCCCTGCCTGTAAAGTTCATCTCCTTGCAACCTTCTTTCCCTAGCGCTTCTTGGTACTGTTCCGTTCCAATTCGAGCCATCATTTCTTCTTGCACAATTCCTAAGCACATCTTGTCATCGACCATAAAACACAATCCTCCAAACATTTTTTTCTCGGTATAGACGACCGACTTTTCGGCTAAAACCAACCGAATTCTATCGGCTAAAAATTCATTATAAGCCACAAGTTATTAGTTAAAAGTTAGTAATTAAGAGTTGTTCTTTGGCCATTGATAACCAGCAAACAACCCTCAAAATAATAAAAAACCAGAAATTATTTGCTTGACGAAGGAACTAACTACGCCTAAATCGCATTGTATAAGTTGTAATGAAAACACAAATCAACATATCATCATCTAGCTCCAGTAGCCAAAGTTGTTCGAGTATTCGGACAGCAAGGGGAGTAGTATGATTTTTTGATTTTCACCATAAAATTAAACGCCTCTTGCATATTGATGTAAGAGGCGTTTTTTGTGTGGGAGAGTGAGATTCGGTGTGAATGTGTGATTGTACGTGCAGCACGCTCCAACTCACTCACCCAACATGGAAGATAAATTGACCGTGGGGTCAGCCTTGTTTGGAAAACAAGTGGTACGCTTAGGTGTATGAGGTTCGAGCCCTCTGTCTTCCGCTTATTGGATGTGTGATGGGGTGTGCGAGTGGGTGTGATTTTACGTGCAGAACACACTCACACTCACTCCCAACAAGGAAAGTAAACTCGCATGGCTG
>JAHDHB010000085.1:3772-15651 GCA_020631545.1 Saprospiraceae bacterium
GTGTGTGCTTGAGAGTGAGAGTGTGTGTGATTTTTCGTGCAGAACACACTCACACTCACTCCCAACAAGGAAAGTAAACTCGCATGGCTGCGGGGACTCCCTGCTAAGGTGATTGTTCCTCCGGGATTGTGGTTCGATTCCACTGCTTTCCGCTTATTGGGTGTGTGCTTGAGAGTGAGAGTGTGTGTGATTTTTCGTGCAGAACACACTCACACGCCATCTCACTCTCACACCCAACACTGGAAAATGAATGAGCCTTTGGGGCAAGCCCAGTCTTGAAAACTGGTGGTACGTGTAAACGTATGGGGTTCGAGTCCTCCGTTTTCCGCTTATAGAGAGTGTGTGACTTTATGTACACCTACAGTCAATCATTGTTTCCACTCTCTTAATTTATTGCAAATCAATTTTTTATAATCTTTTTAGTTAGTCGTTTATTTTTCCATTTAACTTCGAATAAATACATACCTGATGCTAAAGATTCAAGATTTACCGCTGTTGAGTTTGATTTAGTTAGTAATAATTTACCCATTAAATCATAGATATTTACTGTAAATTCTTCTTCCATAGAAGGTAAAAAGTATATGATTTCGCTAGTGGGATTTGGGAAGATGTTCATTTCTAATAACTCTACATCTGGAATTGCTGTATTATCATTGGAGGAAATAACGTTGATACTCAAAGGGTTGATTGTTTTATACAAAACTGAGATGTTTGAACAAAAGGTATCCGAGCAGTTCCCTGAACTATTCGTAATAGTTAAGCACAATTCATAAGAATCAGCCGCGGCGTATGTATGCGAAGGTAAAGCATCAGTTGAGATAGTACCATCCCCAAAATCCCAAAGGTAGGAAAGAGAATCACCGCTAGAGGTGTTGACTACGGTTAAGGTATATTGTGCAGAAGTGTCTGGATAATGATAAAAAGAAGCTGTACAACAAGTATTTATGTCCATGCATGTGGTAAGTTCCCAAAGTTCATGACCATGAAAACCGTCGGTGGCTGTAAAAAGCAATTTATCGTTATAAGTATAAAATGTACTAGGAATAGAAGAATAGGTTCCTTGGTAAATGTCCTTGACTAAAGCGGGAGGGTTTATTCCGTCATAAGACCATAATTCTTGGCCATTCGAATTATCGCTAGCGCCAAAGTACAATAAATCGTTGTGGGTTGCGAGATCGAAAAAGCTATTAAACTCCTCTGATAGAACCATGATTTGGGTAGGAGGATTTATTCCATCATAGTTCCATAATTCTTGGCCATTGCCGGTAGAGCCTGCATTGTAGATTTTAAAATATACTTGATCATCGTAAACTACAAAATTAGAAAAAATGGTATATCCCGTAAGTCCAGCTAAATCAACAGCAAGCGTTGGGCTATTCACTCCATCATAAGCCCAGAGACCTCTATTAACATTACCATCGTTTGCAATAAAATATAACTTCCCCATGAAAATAAATAGGTTAGACGGATAAGCATTTTCAGTACCTGGATTTAGATCTACCAAAATATTAGGCGCATTAACTCCGTCATATTTCCATATTTCTGAGCCATTTGTGCTGTCATTGCAAACAAAATAGAGGTCATTATTAAATACGGTATAACTATTTGGATAGGAACTTTCCACACCGCTTCGGATATCTACAAGTATTGAAGGCGGATTATTTCCATCGTATTTCCATAGCTCATAGCCACTTAAACTATCATAACCAGGAAAATACAATTCATCATTAAATACAAAAAGCTCGTTTCCATTATAATTAAAATCAAAGTCTTCTCGAATCACAAACTCCCTACTAGGAGGATTAACACCGTCGGAGGCCCAAAGTTCTTCATAAAACTCCCCTTCACGAGTTGTAAAAAATAATTTGTTGTTAAATGCTTTCAATTCAGAAGATGGAATAGGAATCGTATCAACAAGCATAGGAGCTCCAGCTCCATCATACTGAAATACAGCGGCTTTAAAAGCTTCAACCCATGCCAAGAAATACAAATCACCATTCAATTCCGCAAAACTAGAAGGATTTGAACTTTTATTAAATTTATTGATATCGAAAAATAATTCTGGAGCAACTAGACCATCATATACCCACATCTCTACTCCTGTCAATCCATTATTGGCGCCAAAATGAAGTTTGTTATTAAAAGGAACAAATCCCCCAACGCTAGAACTCTCAGGCCCCGTGTAAATATCTAAAACTAAATTCGGCGGGTTGATACCATCATACATCCACATTTCCTCTCCAGTTATTCCATCATTAGCATTAAAGTAAAGGTTGTTTTGAAAAACACTAAGACTTAAAGGATTTGAACCTTCTCCTCCTAGATGAATATCTTGCACGAGGCTAGGGGGATTAGTCCCATCATATTCCCAAAGTTCAGTACCATTCATTCCATCATTGGCTGGAAAATACAACTTATTATTTAATACAGCAAAATGCTTACTTGTTGACACTGAAGGTGTAGAACTATTAATACCAGGGTTAATGTCATAGACCATCGAGGGAAAATTCGTGCCATCATATTCCCAAAGTTCCTCTCCAGAAGTGCCATCGTCAAATCGATAGTATAATTTATTGTTAAAGACTTGAAAAAATCGGGGCGCACGATAGGATAAATTAGGATTAATATCGGCCACCATCGTTGGGGGATTGATGCCATCATAAGACCATAGCTCCATCCCCCCGCCTATGCCATCCAAATCTCCATAATATAGCTTACTATCAAATACACCTAGTTCGGTTCCAAAATTGCTTTCCAGATTCATAGTTATTGCAATAGAAGGAGGATTTATGCCATCATAAGCCCAAATAGTCGTATTGCTTCCTGCTGTATATTTAAAGAAATAGAGTTTATTATTGAAAACAATTAAGCCATTTGGATTAGCACCTGTAGCACCTACTTCTATATCCGCAACCATAGAAGCGCCATTTATCTCATCATAACTCCAAAGTTCGGTTCCTGCTACTCCATCATTGGCATTGAAATAGAGCTTACCATTAAAAACCGTTAAATATAATGGCCTCGACCTCTCTAAACCTTCATAGATATCAGCAACTAAATAAGGTGAATTTATACCATCATATACCCAAAGTTCTTCGCCTCTAAAACCATCATTCGCACTGAAGTATAATTTTCCATTGAGTTCAACACCTCCTGCACCTCCATTTTCAGGTTCGTGGTTTAAATCGTGCATGCTCAAGGACAATTGTTGTGCTTGTAAAGGAGAGCAAACCATACAGGCTACAAGAAAGGCAAAAAAAATGTTCATTTTAAGCGTTTTATTCAGGGGAAATTATGACTTGTCGCTATTCATTCTTAATCGAATAGCAACAGAAGACAAAATAAAGATTTTATGACAATATTTAAAGATATTATGCTAGAAGTCGCTTAGAAATGTTATACGGTATAATCTAAATGATTCAGCTCTGTGCTAGACAAGGATTATAGTTCATTTCATCTTGTGTCATGTCAAGTTATAATAATGGTAAGCTTCTGGCGAGATATTTTTTATTAGACAAGATGAACGAATGCGCTCGCAGGGTAAGGTATGATAGTTAACTGCGTAAGCAGAACTTTAGTTAGGTCAATGCTTTCCTCAGCGCAGAACACACTCGCACTCTCACACCCAATTTTTGTTTGTTTTTTATTGTTCAGTCCGCTATTTTGAGTATAATTGAGTAATTTGTAACTACTTTTATGGAGTAAGTCAATGCATTTTATACATTCCATTGTTAGAATAACCTTAAATAAATGAAGAAAATAATCTTTTTGGAGCTATCCTTTATCCTATACTTATTGATACATTCTTCTTGTTCTGTCAATGTACCTACGAAAAACCTTGGAGAGAAAGCACAGGATTGTCAAGAATGGCTTTCTTTTGAAAGGGATACTATGGCTGTATATCAATTAGGTAGTCCTCAGGTTATTATAAGCCCCTGCAATGCTGACGTGGAGAATTGTCAGGAACACCTTGTCCATGATATTAAGTTAGCTCTTGAGGCTCCTCATAAAGAAGGCAACCGATATGCCTGGTATAAAAACGGCAGTCGCATTGGCAATAACCAGCATATTTTAACCTTGGAGCGCGAAGATTGGAACGAAGCGGATCATTTTCAAATGCATAAATTTACCTGTGAAATAAGCAGCAGTACTAGTAAAAAGACGGTTTGTGCAAAAATCTTATATGTTCCATTTGGGGATTGCACCACGTATGAAATATCTATGGACTTAAGTGCTGCGCAAAAGGAAAGCATCAGAAAAATATTAAGTGATTATGACATCGGAAATTTTTTACAACCTGGAGAATCTTCATACTTTAAAAATACGCCTGAAGAAATAGCGGAATGTGGCAGCACCCAAATTGGAAGCATCTCTGTGGAATGCTTTTATCTTCAAGGCCTTAAAACATTGGATGATGTGCCTAAAAAAGAGGAGGAAAAGACCTTAAAGGAGCTACTCAAAAAAAGAGAAATTACTAGTAAGCCTCGCGATAAAAGGCATGAAGGGTATTTAAAACTGTTCAAAACATTCGCAGTGTATAACGTTGAAATTAAGTGCAATGTCGGTTCAGCTATTTTCCCGACCACCATAAAACCAAAAACCGATCCTGACGAAAATTGATTTTCAGAATGAATAAAAAGCTAGCCTTAGCCTTTTTGAGCATCTTACATGTCATAGCCTTTGCACAGTCTCCATCTTTGGATTCTATTGCAAAACAGATGGGCGAAAGTATCCAAGCCCTAGCAACGGACAAGGAAAAAGAACACTACCTCGATAGTCTTTATCTGGCTTGTGAGAAGAGTAAGGTAGCAGCAAACCATAAAAGTATAACCTATTATTACGCAGGTTATTATTACGGCAAGATTGGACAACGAGAACAATCAGCAAAAGCCTACCAGAAGGCTGTTATTTTTGCAGAGCGGGAATCGCTTTTGGCAGGAAAAGCCCATTGGAAGCTAGGAAATACCCTAACTCACTTGGAGCATTTGGACTCGGCACTCTACCACCTCCAAATGGCGCAAGAATACTTGGAAGCTGAAAAAACGCCAACTTATATCAAATACCTAAGTCGCACTTTTCGAGACTTAGGTAATGTCTATGAAATGAAAGGGGAATACGAACATGCTAAACATTTTCTATTAGGAGCGTATAACCAATACAAGGCAGAACAGGACATTATCAATCAAGTTATTCTCCTCAATCGGCTAGGTGTACTAGCTATGGAGTATCAAAATTATGAAAAAAGCCTTGCTTACTTAGAAGAAGCGGAAAAATTATACCTTACCAAATATAACGACGTTACTAATGTACACTTCGTGGATGTCAGAATTAACAAGGCAAATGTTTTACTAGAAACGGAAAATGCAAAGGAGGCTATTCCCTACTATGAGGAAGTTTTGAGCGTATTACCTCCTGAAAATTCGAATGTTATTAGCATTTTTATCAATCTCGGCTTTGCTTATCGAGTCGTAAATGAATATAACAAAGGATTGAATGCTTTACAAAACGTAGTTCGGCTAGAAAAAGATAGGACGGGGAGTGTATATTCTCCTGCTCTTGGGATAGCCTACGAAAACATGGCTGATATCTATCTCGCCCAAGGCAATTTCAACAAGGCGCTCCTTACTTATCATACTGCCTTGCAACAATATATTCCTGATTTTCGTACTGAAAAAAACGTTTACAAAAATCCAAATATTAGCAAGATGAAGGTATGGGGAACCTTGCGCAACCTGCTCAACCCCTTAGATTATAAAGCAATGACTCTTAAGGCGTTATACAAAAAAACAAACGGTAGAAAAGACCTCTTATTAGCTGCACTAGACACTTACAAAACCGCTGACCAGCTCATCGACCTCATGCGCTACGAGCATACCGAAACCCAATCCAAGCTCTTTTGGAGAAAACACACCCGCCCAATTTATGAACAAGCTCTTGAAACTGCCTTCCTACTCAACGACGCCGAAGCTGCGCTCTACTTCCTAGAAAAAAGCAAGGCCGTACTCCTCGCTGATGCCATCAATGATCGGAGTGCAAAAGAAAAAACCAACTTGCCCAAAGAAAAACTTGACCAAATTCAAACCCTCAAGAAACAACTCTACCAAGCAGAGCAAAAAGAGGACAACCGCAGCAAATACCTAGGCCTCAAAAAGGATCTCGAAGACCTTATCGCTTCACTAGAAGAGGATTATCCTACTTATTATCAATATAAATACAACCGTAAAGTACCTAGCCTGGCTACCTTGCGTAAGGAAATACTCGACGACAGTACGGCCTTTATAGGCTACTTCGTCGGTGATTCCATCATCTACTCCCTACAAGTCACCAAGGAAGAAACCCGATTGGATAAGCTCCCGTACGAGGAGGAAGAACACAAGCAATGGTTAGAGATGTTGGATTGGGCCACTAAGGATAACCTATTCGATACCAAAAATAAGTCCCTGTTCTTAGCCGGCAATAAAAGTCTCACTGCCAAGCTCTGGAAACCGCTCTCCAAGCAGACTCGTCGCTACCTCATCGCACCCGACGGCTGGCTCAATTACCTCAACTTCGAAATGCTGGTAGCGCCAACGGCAAATAGTCTTGAGCCAACTGCTTTTTTAATCCATGACTATACCTTCCACTACACTTGGTCAGCCACTGTTTCACAATACGTAGCCCAAACCAAAGCAAAGGCTAGCAACCAATTCTTAGGCATCGCTCCCGTCACCTTTACCGATTCTTCCAAACTAGGTGCTTTGAAAAACAGCCTAAAAGAACTCAATGCGATCCACGGAATAATCGGTGGAAAAGACCTCACCAAAGGCAAAGCCAATTTTGAAAACTTGCAAGAATTCCTCGAAAAAGACTGGCGCATCATCCATTGGGTCACCCATGCCCAAGCCAATGGACAAGAGCCTTTCATCGCATTACACGACAGAAAAATCCTTCTTTCCCAACTCTACCAGCTTGATTTCTCCAACACCGAGCTAGTCACCCTCTCTGCCTGTGAGTCCAACCTAGGAGAATGGCAAGTGGGTGAGGGTGTAGCAAGTATCGCCAGAGCTTGCATCTATGCTGGTGCTCAAAGCATTGTTGCCAGTCAGTGGGCGGTAAACGATGAAATTTCGGCGAAATTGATGACGCATTTTTATAACAACTTAAAGGAGGGCTTACCTAAAGATGAGTCGCTACGGCAGGCGAAATTGGCATTATTGAAAAGTGGTGTACCTCCTGCACATTGGGCTGCTTTTGTATCTACTGGAAATGCTGCGACTATGGAGGATTTGAAAGGAAAGACTAACTGGTATTCGTGGCTACTAGGCGGCTTAGTTCTCGTGTTGTTGGTGATTCTCATCCTGTTTTTTCCATCCCTCTCTATCAAAAATCAAGGTGCTTAGAAAAGAGTGTGAGCGTGAGTTTGTAAATACGCCTCAGTTTTTTGTTCTTTTTCATGAAAAACATTCACTAGTAAATGCCTGACTTTTGAGGGAGTTATAACAAAAAAGCTTGTGTTTTTATCCCAAAAAGGTTAGGACGAAGCCATTTTTTTGACCCTTTTCCAAGAAAGCCAATGCCCCTAACTTTGTACTGTAAGCTATTTGAAAAGACACGCAAATTGCGTAGTTCAAAAAACCAAGGGGGATGCTGAAAACCCAAACAGAGTAAGCTAAAAGCAGTTTAAAAGACATTAACCATGAAAAACCTAAGTTTCTTAACCTTGTTGACTACTTTATTCTTAGTCATGACTTTAACCCAATCTTGTAAAACCGATCCTTGTGAAGAAATTGCCTGTCAAAATGGAGCTATCTGCGCTGAAGGTACTTGTGATTGTACGGATGGCTATGAAGGTGATTTATGCCAAACGGAGTGGAGAGCCAAAATACTAGGCGACTATACTGTAAATCAGGCTTGTGGTGCTGCCACCTATGGACCATATGATTATACCATTTCGGCAAATCCAGATGACGCTTTAAAGGTGAGTTTCGATGGCATTGAAGGTACTAGGCCTGTTCACTTTGATTTTACAATGACTGGAGAAAAAACTTTTAATGTTCCATCACAAGTACCTTGTAGTGGATGTCTATCGCATGAAGGCTCTGGGACTATTGCGGATAATGGAAACATTACTGTTACATATCTTCGTAGTGATGGCGTTACTTGTATGGATAATTTGACACCAAGATAAGCTAAGAATTTACTTCCCTAAGGGGCTGTCGCTTCTCAAATGGTTTCCATACTATACAATTGAGAACTGGTGCGAGTACAGTAGCTAAGCGATAAAATTCTGACAAGTTCTAACTTGACATGACACAAGCAGGGGGAGCCTTATGGTCCCCCTGTTTTTTGTCGTGTCCCCAGCAGCAAAGCCCAACACCATATTACTTTTTCCATTCAACGCTCAAAAGCAAGTCTTATCAAGGGCTTCGTTCGGAAACATTGCCTCAGGAGTTCACTCCTTTTTTCTTCCCATTCAAGAAATTTGGATTCCAAGCCAACAAACCAAGTAAGACTGCCATGAAAACTGCCCCCCCGATATCGTAAGTATTTTCGACAAGATGCACCATCGTAAAGAAAAGCATAAAAACGACAAAAAAACTGGCCACATACTTCCTGATACTAGGTAACCAAATAAGAATTCCAACAGCAAGTTGTAACACACCTAGTCCTTTCCAAACTAACGGCGGGATGCGCTCCGTCAAAGAACAGGGCGGTTCCAAAAAGAAGAAGAACTTATCTGCTCCAATCATAAAGAAAAAGAGACTGCAAATCGCGACAACTACATTGTAAATACTCATGATGTGTGTGTTTTTTTCCTAGCAAAGGTAAGCAATCATAACGATTTGAAAATAGCCTTTCTAGAAAGAAGATGCCGAAGCCGCCCTCTACTTACTAGAAAAAAGCAAAGCCATACTTCTAGCGAGGCCATCAACGAACGCAGCGCCAAAGAAAAAACCAACTTACCAAAAAAACTTGACCAAATACAAGTGTTCAAAGAACAACTTTACGAAGCAGAGCAGAAAGAAGATAACCGCAGCGAATACCTCCGCCTCAAAAAAGACCTCGAAGATATTATTGCCTCGCTAGAAAAAGAATATTCCGCCCATTACCAATATAATTCCTTGCGCAAAGTGCCTAATCTCGCCACTTTGCGCAAGGAATTATTGAATGATAGCATCGCTTTCCTTGGGTATTTTGTGGGAGATTCCATCATTTATTCCCTACAGTTCACGCAGGAGACTCACTTTAAGTGTAAATGAATTGCACCGAAACCTCTATTTCAAAATTTCAAGAAATACGATATGTATTAGTAATCCTTTTTACGTAAAACATCAAAAAGATAAAACATCCACTTCATTATGCTACGATGGAGCAAATAGAATTTTTTTTCAAAGTCAGTCTTAAAAAAATCCTTTTCTTGTGGAACGACCCCGATTTCTGTGTACGTTGCTCCTGCTTTATGATTAATAAGATAGGACTCCCAAGCTGGCTGAGGAAAAATAAACATGAGCGTGTTTCTCAAACCATAATAGGATTCTAATTCAATTGAATCATCCTCTAAAACAGGGACTAATAACTTATGGATTTGACCAGGCAACTTACCTTCCAGATACAGCTCCAAATTATCATCACTATACTCCTGCGCCCTATCTGAGGAACAAAAATATATCTTATAGTTAAAATCCCTGTCAATAAATAATCGAGTCCTTAACCGACTCTTTGTCATACAACGTGAATAACAAAAAGACATTACATACTCTTTGTCCAAAACGAATTTGCCATCACCTTCATCATCATACACCAAAAAGTCGAATTTCCTCATCACTTCCATATCATCTTCCATGTCATCTTCCATGTCATCTATTAACTCTGGTTCATCATTATTCATAACTTGTCTTTTTTCTAGTTAAACAAATAAACTATACATTCCATTTAATCCTGAATAATTCAGGTTCTATCTCAACAAAGTTAAGATTTTTTTAGAATGATACAACTACTTCATTGTCTGACTATTTAGTCAAACCTAATATTTCCTTACACATACCTAAAACTCTAAACATCAAAAAACTCACACCATGACACATTATGCAATAGCAGATACATCTACCAGCAAAGTGATTTTTTTGATAACAAAGAAGGGTATCTAGATTTACCACCCACTTCCACTCACGTTCTAAAATCCACAAAATCAATAAATTAAACTCCATTTATTGTTTTTCACTTATTGCTTGCTTGTAGAATAATGCTAAGAAGTTTCAGATACTTTTTAGCCTCTATTGAATAGATAATGCTTATCTTTTATCCATCATTTCCACAAAATAGAACCGGATATAAGGATGAAAAACAGCAAACTACTGGTACTTCTACAAACCTTTTCGAATATCGAGGTCAAGCGGTTTGAGCAATATCTCAATTCGCCTTTCTTTACAACGAATCTAGTTTTGCCCCGCTTGTACCATTCTATAAAAAACAAAAAACTACTTGATAAAAATCTGATTTGGAAATCTTTAGCACTAGAAGGAAATTATAATGATGTTCGTTTTAGAAGACTTTGTGCGGATTTGCATTTGCTAGCCCAAGATTTTTTAGCGCTTCAAGCCTACAAGGAGAATCCTACAGTAGAACGCAATTATTTGTTGGGCGTCTTGAATGACCGAAATTTAGATAAACATTTTGGAGGGATTGAACGTTCGACTAGGGCTTTCCAAGAAAAATCAAGGTATAGAGATGCAGAATACTATCTAAATCAAATGGTTTTAGAGCAAGAAGTGGATCTATTTGCCGTCAAGAATATTCAATTAACCAAAAAAGTAAATTTGGAGGAAGCGGATCGAATGTTGGATTATTTCTACTTGACCCAAAAATTGAAAAACTATTGTAATGCCTTAAATTATAAAAACGTCCTCAATCTTGACTTGCAGTTAGGCCTCATTCAGCGGCTTATTGATGATATAGAAAAGGAGGGCTACTTAGAAATTCCTGCCATAGCGATTTACTACAGCATTTTGAAAACCTTGTTATTACCCAATGAAACCACTCATTTTTATCAATTAGTCCAATTACTCGACAAAAATGGACATTCCTTTCCTCCAGTAGAAATTCGCGATATGTATATTTTTGCGCAAAACTACTGCATTCGAAAAATAAACCTTGGACAGCCGGAATTCTTTCGTGAGCTGTTCGAAATTTATCAAACCTTACTTGAAAAAGGAATTATTTTTAAAAATGGCGAGTTACTTCCTTGGGATTATAAAAATATCGTTACACTAGGTTTACGCTTGAAGGAATTTAAATGGATTGAGCAATTCATCAAAGAGTTTAACCACAAACTCCCTGCAAAATTTCAAGAAAATGCCTTGACCTACAACCTTGCTAATCTCTATTTTTCCCAAAAACGCTATAGCGATGTCATTCGTTTACTCAGCACCGTCGAATATAAAGGCTTGTATTATGCGCTTGACGGTCGCTGGCTACTCCTACGCACGTACTACGAACTGAAGGAATTCGAAGCAATGGAATCTTTAGTAGAAAGTTTTCGGCTATTCCTAATTCGAAATAAACTACTGTCCAAAACCAAACAAAGGCAATATCTAAACCTCTTACGCTTTGTCAAACGCCTTATCCGCCTAGCACCTAATGAAACCAACCGCGCAAAGATCCTACTAGAAAAAATCAACCAAACCAAGGAACTCGTCGAAGGAAAATGGCTAAAAGAAAAGTTGGAAAACAGGTTGGGAGTGAAGAGTTAGGAGTTAGGAGTTGTTTTATCGTGTAGGTTGAACAAAAAGCCCAAGTACATCAGCTCCCTGCCATCCAAGGTGTAACACCCGTCATTTCGTAAAAAACTCTCAACTACTAACTCCTAACTATCAACTAATTAAAAGTGTAATGCGCGATCT